>JBEVLC010000234.1:0-6493 GCA_040509415.1 Baekduia sp.
GGCCACCGCCGCCGCCGCGACCGTCACGGTCGCCGCGCCCGCCGCCGCCACGACCACCGCGGTCGTTGCCGCGGTCCATGCCGGCAGCCTGCGGGGCCTCGATCTCGGTGAGGTCGGAGCCGCCGTAGCCCTCGGGCATGATCTCGCCCTTGTTGATCCACACCTTGCAGCCGATGCGGCCGAAGGTGGTGCGCGCCTCGTAGAAGCCGTAGTCGATGTCGGCGCGCAGCGTGTGCAGCGGCACGCGACCGTCGGAGTACATCTCGGTGCGCGCCATCTCGGAACCGCCAAGGCGGCCGCCGACCTGGATCTTGCAGCCCTTGGCGCCGGAGCGCATCGCGCTGGTCAGCGCGCGCTTCATCGCGCGGCGGAAGGCCACGCGGTTCTGCAGCTGTTCGGCGATCGATTGGGCGACGAGCTTGGCGTCGAGTTCGGGCCGCTTGATCTCAAGGATGTTCACCTTGATCTGCTTCTTGGTGATCTTGTGCAGATCACGGCGCAGGGCGTCGACCTCGGAGCCGGACTTGCCGATCACGATGCCCGGACGCGCGGTGTGGATGTTGACCTCCACCTCGTTGGCGTCCTTGCGGATCGTGATGTCGCTCAGGCCGGCGTGCGCGAGCTTGTTGGTGATGTGGCCGCGAATGGCGACGTCCTCGGCCAGATAGTCGCTGAAGTCACGCTCGGTGAACCAGTTCGACTTCCAGTCGTGGATGTAGCCCACGCGCATGGACTCGGGGTGAACCTTCTGTCCCATGCTCTTACTGCTCCTTCGGCGTGAGCGCGATCGACAGGTGCGACGTGCGCTTGCGGATGGCCGAGGCGCGCCCCATGGCGCGCGGTCGGAAACGCTTGAGGGTCGGGCCCTCATCAGCGGTGACGGACAAGATCTTGAGGTCCTCGCCGAGCAACTCGTGGTTGTGCTCGGCATTGGCGACGGCCGAGTTCAGGAGCTTCTCCCAGTCCTCGGCGACGGCGCGCGGCGTGTGCGCCAGGATGGCGCGCGCCTCGATGACGGACTTGCCGCGGATGTGGTCGCAGACCAGCCGCGCCTTGCGGGCGGAGGTGCGGACGTACTTGGCGTGGGCCTTGACGACCGGACGACCATTCGGCGAAGCGGCGGGCTTGCGGGCCGGCGCGGGCTTCTCCTTGACGGGCTCCTGCGCCTTCGGCTCTGCCGGCTTCTTCGCGCGGGAGGCGCGCTTCGGCTTGGCCTCGGCCTCGGCGTCGTCGCCGTCGACCTTCTCGGCAGCAGGCTTCTTCTTGGCGGCAGGCTTCTTGGCCGGCTTCTTCTCGGCGACAGGCTCCTCGGCAGGGGCCTCGGCGGCCGCCTCCTCGGTGGCCTCGACCGCAGCCTCAGCGGCCGGGGTCTCCTCAACCGTGGCCTCGGTCTCCTCGACCGTCTCCTCGGGCTTCTCGTCGTCCGGGCTCATCGCTTCTTCCCGGTGTCGACGTGCCCGCGGTAGGTGCGCGTCGGAGCGAACTCGCCGAGCTTGTGACCGACCATCGACTCGCTCACGAACACGGGCACGTGCTTGCGCCCGTCGTGCACGGCGATGGTGTGGCCGACCATCTCGGGGAAGATCGTCGACGTCCGCGACCAGGTGCGGAGCATCTGCTTGGTGTTGGACTCGTTCATCTTCTCGATGCGCGCCATCAGGCGCTCCTCGACGAACGGGCCCTTCTTGCTTGAACGGCTCATCGGCTTCTAACCCTCTACCGCTTGTTCTTGCCGCGACGGCGGCCACGGACGATGTAGCGGTCGGACGACTTGTTCTTCTTGCGGGTGCGATACCCGAGCGTCGGCACGCCCCAAGGCGTGACCGGGTGGCGACCGGGCGTGGTGGAGCCCTCGCCGCCGCCGTGCGGGTGGTCGACCGGGTTCATGGCCGTGCCGCGCGTCTGCGGGCGAACGCCCATGTGACGCTTGCGACCGGCCTTGCCGATCTTGACGTTCTGGTGCTCGGCGTTGCCGATCGTCCCGACCGTGGCGCGGCACTCCGAGCGCACGAGGCGCATCTCGCCCGAAGGCAGGCGCAGCGTGGCGTAGTCGCCCTCCTTGGCCATCAGCTGGACGCTGACGCCAGCCGAGCGGCCGAGCTGGCCACCGCGACCGGGCTGCAGTTCCACGTTGTGGATCACGGTGCCCGTCGGCATTGCCGACAGCGGCAGGCAGTTGCCCACGGAGATCTCGGCCTCGGGACCGCTCATCACCATGGCGCCGACCTGCAGGCGCGAGGGGGCGAGGATGTAGGACTTGACGCCGTCCACGTAGTGGAGCAGCGCGATGTACGCCGTGCGGTTCGGGTCGTACTCGATCGCGGCGACCTTGGCGGGGATCCCGTCACGGCGGCGCTTGAAGTCGACCTTGCGGTACAGGCGCTTGGCTCCGCCACCGCGGTGGCGGGCGGTCTTGCGGCCGTTGGAGTTGCGGCCGCCGGACTTCTTGAGGCCCTCGACGAGCGTGCGCTCCGGCTCGGTCTTCGTGATCTCGGCGAAGTCCGGATACGAGACGAAGCGGAGGCCCGGGGACGTGGGCTTGGGCTTACGGATGGGCACGCGCTTAGGACTCCTCGAGGCCCTCGAGGCCCTGGAAGATCGGGATGGACTGACCCGGCGCCACCTGGACGATCGCCTTCTTCCAAGAGCGCGTCCGACCCGGGGTCTGGCCGCGGCGCTTGGGCTTGGACTTCACCGACATGGTGTGGACACCGATGACGTTGACGTCGAAGAGCGACTCGACCGCCTGGCGGATCTGCGTCTTGTGGGCGTTCGGGTGGACCCGGAACGTGTACTTCTCCGCCGCGGCGAGCACGTAGGACTTCTCGCTCACGACCGGGCGGATGATGACCTGGCTGGCGTCCATCAGGCGCTCGCCTCCTCGGCGGTCGTCGTCTTCTCGCCCTTGGCGCGCGCGGTCAGCGCGTCGAGCGCGGCCGGGCTGACCAGGACGTTGGCCGCGCCGACGAGGTCGGCGACGCCGACGTTCGTCGTCGGGATCACGGCACGGACGTTGGCGAGGTTGCGGAAGCTCAGCGCCGCGCGCTCCTCGGTGTCGCCCAGGATGATCAACAGCGAGCCCTTGATGCCCCAGTCGCCGACCAGCTTGGCCGCGGCCTTGGTGGAGACGTCGTCGAAGGCCTTGGTATCGAAGACCGCCAGCGAACCGCGCTCGGCGTGGATCGACAGCGCGCAGCGGAACGCAGCGCGCTTCTCCTTGCGGTTGACCTTGAAGGTGTAGTGGCGCGGCCTGGGTCCGAAGACCGTGCCGCCGCCCGTCCAGATCGGCGAGCGCGACGAGCCGGCGCGGGCGCGGCCCGTGCCCTTCTGACGCCACGGCTTGGCGCCACCGCCGCGGACCTCGCCGCGGGTCTTGGTGGACGCCGTGCCCTGGCGCTTGGCGTTGAGCTCCGCACGCACGGACTCGTGTACGAGCGGGCCGTTGAAGCGCGCCCCGAAGGCGGTCTCGTCGAGCTCGACGGTCTTGCCGTCGGCGAGGTTCTTGGCGCTAGGCATCGGTGCGGACCTCCACGAAGCCGTTCTTGGGGCCGGGGACCGAGCCGCGGACAAGCAGGAGGTTGTCCCCCGCGTCGATCCGGACGATCTCCAGGCCCTTCTGGGTGACGCGCTTGTTGCCCATCTGGCCGGGGCCGCGGATGCCCTTCATCACGCGAGCGGGCCAGGCGGACGCACCGATGGATCCCGGTGCGCGCACGTTGTGCGAGCCGTGGGACTTCGGACCACGCTTGAAGTTGTGGCGCTTGATCGTGCCCTGGAAGCCCTTGCCCTTGCTGGTGCCGGCGATCTTGACCGTCTGGCCGACCTCGAAGGCCTCCACGGTGACGGTCTCGCCGACCTGCAGCTCGCCGGCCTCGTCGCGGAACTCCACGACGTGGCGCATCGGCGGAGCGCTGGCCTTCTTGAGATGGCCGAGCTCGGCCTTGGAGAGGTGCTTCTCCTTGGACGCGCCGAAGGCGAGCTGGACGGCCTCGTAGCCGTCGCGGTCGAAGGTGCGGATCCCGGTGACGGGACACGGACCGGCCTCGAGGACCGTGACGCGCTCCACACGACCGTCGTCCATGAAGAGCTGGGTCATTCCCAGCTTCTTGGCGAGGATGGCGGGCATTACGCGAGCAGCTTGATCTCGATGTTGACGCCGGCCGGGAGGTGGTCCAGGCGCTGGAGCGAGTCGACCGTCTTGGGGGTCGGCCCGTGGATGTCGATCAGGCGCTTGTGCGTCCGGATCTCGAAGTGCTCCTGGGAATCCTTGTCCTTGAACGGCGACTTGATGACCGCGTAGATGTTGCGGTCGGTCGGCAGCGGCACGGGACCTGAGACCGTCGCGCCCGTGCGCGTCGCGGTCTCGACGATCTCCTTGGCCGCCGTCTCGAGGGCCTGGTGATCGTAGGCCTTGAGGCGAATGCGGATCTTGTTTTGTGTGGCGGCTGCCATCTGCCTGTCTTTGTTTCCGTCTGCTGTCTGGAAGAAGCTTTGTGGTTGGGAAGCCTCGTGGCTGTGGGGGTGGACCGCTCGCCGATATCTCGACGGGTCTCCACCCCACTCCCTGCTGCATATTCGTCTTGTTGTGCTGCGGTACTGCCCTGCGAGAGACTGCCCGCCCGCCCGGCCCGAAGGCCCCGGCGGGCGGATCTCGCAAGTGTTACTGGATGATCTCGGTGACGACGCCCGAACCCACGGTGCGGCCACCCTCGCGGATGGCGAAACGCAGGCCCTGGTCCATCGCGATCGGCTGGATCAGCTCGATCTCCATGGCGACGTTGTCGCCCGGCATGACCATCTCGACGCCCTCGGGCAGGTTAGCGACCCCGGTCACGTCCGTCGTGCGGAAGTAGAACTGGGGGCGGTAGCCGGTGAAGAACGGCGTGTGACGGCCGCCCTCCTCCTTCTTGAGGACGTAGACCTCGGCCTTGTACTTCGTGTGCGGCGTGATCGAGCCCGGCTTGCAGAGAACCTGCCCGCGCTCGATCTCCTCGCGCTTGGTGCCGCGGAGGAGGCAGCCCACGTTGTCGCCGGCGCGACCCTCATCGAGGATCTTGCGGAACATCTCGACGCCCGTGACGACCGTCGTGGTCGTGTCCTTGACGCCGACGATCTCGACCGTGTCGCCCGTGTTGACGATGCCCTGCTCGATGCGGCCCGTGGCAACGGTGCCGCGGCCCGTGATCGAGAAGACGTCCTCGACCGGCATCAGGAAGGGCTTGTCCAGGTCGCGGACGGGCTCCGGGATGTAGGAGTCCAGCGCGTCGGCCAGGTCGTAGATCTTCTGCTTGTAAGCCTCGTCGCCCTCGAGCGCCTTCAGGGCCGACCCCGTGATGAACGGGATGTCGTCGCCCGGGAAGTCGTACTCGGACAGCAGGTCGCGCACCTCGACCTCGACGAGCTCCAGGAGCTCCTCGTCGTCGACCATGTCGGCCTTGTTGAGGAAGACGACGATGTAGGGCACGCCGACCTGGCGGGCGAGCAGGATGTGCTCACGCGTCTGGGGCATGGGACCGTCGGCCGCCGAGACCACGAGGATCGCGCCGTCCATCTGCGCCGCACCCGTGATCATGTTCTTCACGTAGTCGGCGTGACCGGGACAGTCGACGTGGGCGTAGTGGCGAGCCTCCGTCTGGTACTCGACGTGAGACGTGGCGATCGTGATGCCACGCTCCTTCTCCTCAGGAGCGTTGTCGATCTCCGCGAAGCTCTTGGCCTCACCGCCCATCTTCTCGGCGAGCACCGTCGTGATGGCCGCGGTCAGCGTCGTCTTGCCATGGTCGATGTGACCGATGGTGCCGACGTTGACGTGCGGCTTGTCGCGCTCGAACTTCTCCTTCGCCACTTCAATTGCTCCTTCGGAAGTCTTGGTGTTCGTGAGGGGGTCTTACCTGGACGAACCAGGGAAAGCTATCGCGATCCGTCGTGTGACGTCCGCGCGACCTGCTTAGGCTGCCGCGGCGCTTCCGTTGCGGCCTTCGATGATCTTCTCCGCGATGTTCGGCGGAACCTCGTCGTAGCTGTCGAACTGCATCGTGTAGGTGGCCCGACCCTGGGTGTTGGAACGCAGGTCCGTCGCGTAGCCGAACATCTCCGACAGCGGGACGCGGCCGGTGACCGCGAGCGCGTTGCCGCGCCGATCCTGGCCCTCGACGCGACCGCGCCGCTTGCTCAGGTCGCCGATGACGTCGCCCAGGAACTCCTCCGGGGTGACGACCTCGACCGCGAAGATCGGCTCGAGCAAGACGGGCTTGGCCCGGCGCGCCGCCTCCTTGAAGGCGAGCGAGCCGGCGACCTTGAACGCGATCTCCGAGGAGTCCGTGTCGTGGTACTTGCCGTCGACGAGGGTGACGCGGATGTCGACCATCGGGTAGCCGGCCTTGACGCCGGTCTCCATGGCCTCCTCGACGCCCTTCTCGATCGCGGGGATGTACTCCGTCGGAACGGAGCCGCCCTTGATCTTGGAGACGAAGTCGAAGCCCTCGCCGGGCGC
>JBEVLC010000235.1:0-11430 GCA_040509415.1 Baekduia sp.
CGTGGGGCAGCAACTCGCGCGCTCGGGCCAGGTGCTCGGGGCGCGTGGCGCCGAGGACGGCGCCGATGTCGCTCAGGCCGGAGAGCGGCGCGAGGTGCTCGTCGCCGAGCTCGGCGACGAGTTGCGCAACGCGCTCCCAGACGGTGCCGCCGCGCGCCAGCGGCTCGTCCTCGAGGTCGGCGGCGCCGGGGTTGGACGTGCGGACCAAGACGAAGAGGCCGGCGTCGTGGGCGCGGCCGACGGCGGCGAAGGAGCGCAGCGTGTCGAGGCCCATGTAGGGGGCGACGGTCAGCGCGTCGGCGCCGAGGCCGGGGATGATGCCGTCCCCTGCGACGCCGTCCCCGCCCACCCCGGGCGTCGCGCCGAGGAAGCCCTGGGCATACGCGGTGGCGGTGACGTCGATGTCACCGCGCTTGCCATCGGCGAGGACGAGCAGGCCGGCGGCGCGGGCATGCGCGACGGTCGCGGCCAGCGCGTCCCAGCCAGGCGCGCCGAGGCGCTCGAAGCAGGCGACCTGCGGCTTGACGGCGACGACGGCGTCGCCGACCGCGTCGATGACCGCGCGGCAGTGGGCGAGGACGCCAGCCGCGGCGCGCGCCGCGGGGCGTGCGCCAAGCGCGCCGGAGGCGGCGTCTTCGCCCTCGGGCCAGAGCGCCACCGGATCGGGATCGAGGCCGAGCACGATCTGCGACTCGCGCTCGGCCACGGCGGCGGCCAGCCGATCGGCTACATGAACGGCAGGCAGCGTTAGCCCTTGACGGCCTTCTTGAGGCCGGATCCGGCCGTGAAGCGCGGCACCTTGGAGGCGGCGATCTGGATCGCCTCGCCCGTGCGGGGGTGCACCCCGTCGCGGGCGCTGCGCTCGGCCACGTGGAACTTGCCGAACCCGGAGAACGTGATCTCGCCACCGCGGGCGAGCGTCTCCTCGATGACGCCAAGGACGGCCTCGACCGCCGCGGCGGCTTCCTTCTTCTCGAGGTCGCCCTTCCGGGCGACGTGATCGACGAACTCGCTCTTCGTCACTGCGGTCCTCCTGTCGAGGGTCGTAGGCGGGGCGACGCTAGCAGCGCTCCCTGTGAGGCTCTGGGCTGCGGTGGGCCGGGCAGTGTGGTGTGAGAGTCGGACGGATCGACGCTGCAGACGTCGGCGCCAACAGCCAGAATGCGCGTTCGATGACCCTGCAGCGCATCGCCTGGCTCGTGACCGTCGCGGCTCTCCTGATCGGAGCGCTCGTGATGCTGCTGTCGCATTACCAGGGCTATGCGGCCCTCTTCACCGCCGTGGCGGCGTCGGCCGCCATCAACCTGCGCTGACGGCGACGGACCTGGATCGAGCTCCCGCGGACGGTGGCTGCGGACGGCTCAGTGGAAGATGCCCAGACGCAGCGCGACGAACATGACGATCGGCATGGTGCCGATCATGATCAGGTAGGCGGCTTGGTCGTCGAGGCCGGCGACGCGGACAAGGAGCGCGGTCCCGCCGGCCACGCAGCCGTAGTGCCCGGCATTGACCACGAGGTAGCGGCGCAATTGGGCGGTGATGGCCAAGGCGTAGGTCTCGCGGTCGACGAAGACGAAGAACCGCTGCAACGCGAAGTGCACACTGAGGATCAGCGGGTAGCTGCAGAGGATCGCGAGCTGGATCGTCAAGCCGGCGAGGCCGGAGAGCGCCAACACCGTCACTGCGCCGATCACCGCGGTGACGGCCCCCGCGAACGCATACCGGACGAACTGCGCCGCAAGTGGATGCCGGAGCCTTGCGAAGACGCCGCCGCGGTCGGCGATTCGACCCATCATCTGGCGAACGTAGCGCGCCATCTGATCCGCGTGCGTGCGCCTTGCCTCGTTGGCATAGCTCGTTTCCCTGGGCGGCTCGGCGACGAATTATGCTCGGCGAATGCACGAAGACAGCCCGCGGACGGCCGCCGTCACGGGCGCTTCCGGCTATGTAGGCGGAGCCATCGCTCGTCGGCTGCGGGCTGCCGGCTGGCACGTCATCGGCCTCACGCGCGCGCCGACCGACAACGTCAACGAGCATCGACCGTGGACCTTCGAAGCCGCGGAGCCCCCAGTGCTCGCGGGCAGCGCTCGCCGTGGTTCGTGACGGTGCCCTGGCGGCCGGTCGTCCTCGTCCTGGCGGCCTTCGAGCGGATCGGGCTCACCCCGCCCTTCCGCAGCGACAGCGCGCTCAGCCTGGCCGACAGCGACCTACACCCGTACTCCGCGGCGACCGAGCCGGTGACGATGGCGTTCCGCAGCTTCACACCGGCCGACGCGCTGCCGGCCTCCGCATGAGCGCCGGCGTCGCGGTCCTCGGCTCCGGGCCGATCGCTACGCCAGTCTCGGGGAGCAGGAGCCCGTCGCCTGGGATCCGGCCCTGGTGGACGCGCTGCGCACGAGTTCGAGCCGAGCCTCGCCGACATCCCGCTCAAGCCCGTGCTGGGCTCGCTGCATCCCTACGCCCAAGAGCATCCCGCGCGACCGTCACCGAGCAGCGGGATCACCGCCTGTCCGTCGATGGCACAGGGCGGCCTGAGCACCGTCTGGGGCGCAGCGGTGGCGCCGTACCGCGATCGCGACCTCGCCGAGTGGCCTCTTGGCGTGAGCGCACTGGCCGAGCACTACCGCGCCGTGCTCGAGTTCATGCCCTTGGCCGGTGAGCACGACGCGCTGGAGAGCATCATGCCGCTCTACACCGACACGCCTGGACCGATGGCCGCAACCGCGCAGATAGCCTCTTTGATCGACAACCTCCGTGCGGGTACCGCCCGGCTGCGGCGACGGGGGATCGTCGCCGGACGATCGCGGCTCGCGCTGCAGACGACCAACGACGGGCCCGGCATCAGCTGCCGCAGTTGCGGGCTCTGCCTGCACGGTTGTCCGTACGGCTCGATCTACCGGACCGACCACGAGGTCCTGCGCATGACCGCTCATCCGCGGTTCACGTACCGCCCAGGCGAGCCCGTCGAGCGCATCGAGGAGATCGGCGACCACGTGACGCTGCTTCTCCGTGAGCCGACGGGCGAGATCCGTCGCGAGCGCTTTGAGCGGGCGTTCGTCGGCGCCGGCGTGCTGGCGTCGACGCGCCTCGCGCTGATGACCTTGCAGGTCTACGACCGGCAGATCGACATGCAGGACTCGGCCTACTTCACGGTGCCACTGCTGCACCTGCCGCCGGCACCGGTCTCCACCACGATGAGCGGCGTCACGCTCTCGCAGGCCTTCATCGAGATCGACAACCCCGAGGTCTCGCCCAACACCGTCCACCTGCAGCTCTACGGCTATAGCGACCTGGTGCTGCGCGAGACCGCCCGCCGGCTGCGCATGGCGCCCAAGCGCCTCGAGCGCTACGGGCAGTCGCTGCTCGGCCGGCTGATGCTTGCCCAGGGCTGCATGCACTCCAACAGCTCGGATCCGATCCGCGTCCGGTTGCAGCACGACGACACCCTCGACTTCGAGCAACCGGCCATCGCTCAGCGCACGCGCACCGAGGCGCACGCGGCAGGTCGGTTGCTGCTGCGCGCCTTCAGGGACCTGCGGACGCTGGTGCTGTCGCCCTTGCTCACCGTCTGGCCGGCGGGTCACAGCCATCACTCCGGCGGCACCTTCCCGATGGCCCGGCGACCCCGCAACCTGCAGAGCGACCTCCTGGGCCGGCCCGGCGGTCTGGAGCGCGTCCACCTCGTCGACGCATCCGTGCTGCCGACGATCCCCGGGCCGACGATCACCTTCAGCGTGATGGCCAACGCCCACCGGATCGGCCACGAAGCCGTCTAGGGCGAGCCTTCGCCAGGTTCGGTGTGGACGATGACCTCGTCGATCGCCGGCGCCTGATCGCGGATCCGGCGCTCGAGCTCGCTGGCGACGTCGTGGGCCTGGTCGAGCGTCTGCGCGCCGTCCAGGCGGACCGTGAGCAGCACGACGAGCCCGTCGTCGCCGGCGCGGAAGCGCAGCGCCTCGGCCTGGCCGCCGGTGAGCTCGCGGACGATGGTGCGCACGATCCGCTCCTCGTCGGCGACCTCGGCCCACCGAGGCTCGGCGCCCTCGGCGTCGGTGGAGAGCGGCTCGATGTGGGTGTAGATGTCGACGACCTCCGGCACGGAGGCGTGGATCGCGGCCTCGACCGCGCAGGCGATGTCGTGCGCGGCGCCGAGGTCCAGGTCGGCTGGCAGCTTGAGGTGCAGCGACAGCTCCGGGTGGCCGTCGACATCGACCACGCGCACGTTGTGGACCTCCCGCACGCCGCGGACGGTGAGCGCCGCCGCGCTGGCGCGCTCACGCAGGTCGCCTTCGCCGGCGCCGGGCTCGACGTGGACGACGACGTCGCTGCCGGGCAACGCGCCGCGCACCGCGTCCTCGATCGAGTCGGCGACCGCGTGCCCCTCCCCCAGCGCCGCGTCGGGCGGCACGGCGACCGTCGCCTCCACGAAGTTGCGCCCGGCGGCGGCGCGCACGCGCAGGCGCCGCAGCTCGATCTCGGGCTCGGCATCCGCGATCGCCGCACGCGCGGCGGCCTGCGCTTCCTCCGGCGTGGCGTCCATCAGCACGTTGACGTTGCGGCGCATCAGCCGGGCGGCCGCGACGACGACGAGCACCGCGACGACCAGCGCGGCGACCGAGTCGGCCTCCGGCGTCCCGGCGCGCGTGAACAGCAGGCCGATCAGCACCGCGATCGTGCCGACCATGTCGGAGCCGAAGTGCAGCGCATTGGAGGCCAGCGCCGGGCTGCCGTGCCGGCGTGCCGCGCGCTGCGACACCACCATCCGCGACACGTCCACGACCAACACGACGGCGAGCACGCCGAAGATCCAGCCGTTGGCGTCGACATGGTGGCTGCCGCCCTCGATCAGCCGCGCCAGCGCCTGGATGCCGATGAACGCGCTGGCCAGGACCAGGAAGCCGCCCTCGCCCAGCGCGGCGAGATGCTCGGCCTTGCCGTGGCCGTAAGGATGATCGCGGTCCGGCGGCCGGATCGCGACGCGCAGCGCCAGGAACGTCAGCAGCGCGGCGACGAGGTCGGTCCCCGAGTGCACCGCCTCGGCGACGAGGCCCAGGGAGCCGGAGATGAGGCCGGCGACGAGCTTGAGCGTGACCAGGAACGCGGCCGCGAGCACCGAGCCCAGCGCCGAGCGCAAAACGCCGGGCGCCGATGCATTGGCCAGCTCCGGCGCGGCGCCGCCAGGCGTCCCGACCTCGGCCGCGGTGGACATCGCCCGCTGCGCCCTCATGGCCCCAGATGCTCGGCCAGCAGCGCCGCGGCACGGCCGCGATGGCTGATCGCGCCCTTCTCGGCCGCCATCAGCTCCGCCATCGTGCGCCCTGGTGGCGGCGGGATCTCGTCGTCGGGCAGGAACGCCGGGTCATAGCCGAAGCCGCCGTCTCCACGCGGCTGGGCCGCCAGCGTGCCGGTGCAGCGCCCTTCGAAGAGCAGTTGGGTGCCCGCGGCGGGATCGACGAGCGCGATCACGCAGACGTAGGCCAGCGCGCTGCCGGCCGGCGCCTCGCGCAGCAGCTTGGCGAGGTTCTCCTCGTCGGTCGCGTCCTCGCCCGCGAAGCGCGCGGAGTAGACGCCGGGACGCCCGCCGAGCGCGGCGGACTCGATGCCCGAGTCGTCGGCGATGACCACCGTACCCAGCGCCGCGGCCGCGGCGCGCGCCTTGCCGAGCGCGTTCTCGGCGAACGTCGTGCCGGTCTCGGGCGGCAGCTCGACCGCGGGCGGGAGCGCCACGACCTCGTGCGGCGCCAACAGTGCCGCGAACTCGTGCGCCTTGTGGTCGTTACGGGTCGCGAGAACGAGCTTCATGGTGGTGTTGGTCCCTACGCGGCGGCGCCGGCGCGGCCGGCCGCGATCGCCTCGTCTTGGAGCACGCGCAGCCGCGCGATCCCCGCCTCGGCGAGATGCAGCAGCTCATCCAGGTGGGTGCGGCTCAACGGCGTGCCCTCGGCCGTGGCCTGCACCTCGACCAGGCCGCCCTCGCCGGTCATGACGACGTTGGCGTCGACCTCGGCCGAGGAGTCCTCGGGGTAGTCGAGGTCGAGCAGCGCCACGCCATCGACGATCCCGCAGGAGATCGCCGCGACCGAGCCGGTCAGCGGCGAGCGCGCGATCGTGCCGGCGGCGACGAGCTTCTCGCAGGCGAGCGCGAGCGCAACGTAGGCGCCGGTGATCGACACCGTCCGCGTGCCGCCATCGGCCTGCAGCACGTCGCAGTCCAGGTAGATCGAGTTCTCACCGAGCGCGGCGAAGTCCACGACCCCGCGCAGCGAGCGGCCGATCAGCCGCTGGATCTCGACGGTGCGGCCGTCGGCGCGGCCCTTGGTGATGTCGCGCTGCTTGCGCTCGCCCGTCGACGCCGGGAGCATCCCGTACTCGGCGGTGACCCAGCCCAGGCCCTTGCCCATCCGCCAGCGCGGCACCCCGGTCTGGGCTGAGGCCGTGCAGATGACCCGCGTCTCGCCCATCGAGATCAGCGCCGAGCCCGAGGCGGTGCGCACGAAGCCGGGCTCGATCGTCACCGGCCGCAGGGCGTCGGGCGCGCGGTCGTAGGAGCGGCTTACGGTCGTGGCCATGCGGAAACCTCGGTCGTGGTCGAGCGCCCAGCGAGGTCGACATGCTCGACCTCGGTGAGCGGCATCTGCAGAAAGCGGGTGCCGTGCGCGTGAAACGCCTCGGCGTCACCGGTGCACAGGAAGGAGTAGGTGCCCTCGCCCTCACGCTGCGACGCAAGGCCGCGCGAGCCGAGGACGTGCTCGGCTTGGCGTGCGAGCGCGGCGCCGGAGGTCACGATCGTCACCGACCGCCCGAGCATCCGCTGCAACATCGAGCGCACCAACGGGTAGTGCGTGCAGCCGAGGATCACGGTGTCCACACCAGCTGCGACCAGCGGCGCGCAGTAGCCGCGCACCACCGCTTCCAGCTCGTGGGAGAACAGCTCGCCGCCCGGCGGATCCTGGATCAGCGGCGCGAGGTCGGGACACGCGACGGCGACGAGGTCGACATGGGGGTCGACCGCCGCGACAGCACGCTCGTAGGCCCCGGAGTCCACCGTCGCGGGCGTGGCCAGCAGGCCGATGCGCCCGCTGCGCGTCACCGCCACGGCCTGCGCCGCCTCGGGCTTGACGACACCGACGACCTCGACGCCGAGCGTCGTCTCCAGCATCCGCCGCTGCAACGCCGGCAGCGCGGCGGCGGTCATCGAGTTGCAGGCGACGACCAGCAGCTTGGCCCGACGCGCGACCAGCTCCTCGGCGATGTCCATCCCGAAGCGCTCCAGCTCCTGCACGCTGCGCTGCCCGTAGGGGAAGCGCGCGCTGTCGCCCAGGTAGATGTAGTCCTCTTGAGGCAGCGAGACGAGCAACTCGTGCAGCACGGTGAGGCCGCCCACACCGGAGTCAAAGACGGCGATGGGGCGATCGCGCGGATCGGCGGCGGGCACGGAGCCCATCGTAGGCGTCATGGCCGTCGCACCCAGCCCACGGCTCAGCGCTTGGCGCTCGGCGCCTGGCCGACGCCGTCGATCGAGTCCTGGACCTTCTTGACCACCGTCGAGGCGATCGAGCTGTCGTGGCCGGCCTTGACGACCGCGACCATCACCCCCGCCAGAAGGAGGATCAGGCCGATGTACTCGACGGTTCCCTGCCCGTCCTCGCGTGCGGCGATCGCCCGGTGGGCACGCTGCAGATGGTGGTGGGCGGTCGCGTGAGCGAAACCAATGGCGCGGTGCATGCGTCTCTCCATGGATGAGGGTGAACGGGAGTGACCGAAATGCTGCGCCCAAGCGTGTGACGGATCTACGCGCGGACGTGACGATCCTGCGCAGCGCCAGTGTCGGAAGTCGCTGGTATCGTCCCGACTGGCGCCGAAGAGGCGCCTTCTTCCTATGAAGGGTCCCCTCCGCCGCATCCGCTCCAGCCGGCGTCCACCCGACCCGAGCCCGCAGGAGTCGCAGCCGACGATCGTGGCGCCCCCGCAGGCGCCGCCCGCCGCACCGCTTCCCGCCGGCCTCGCGCCCGAGGACGTCGCCCCAACCCGCCCCAGCTTCCGTGATCGCGGCCGGCTGCGGCGCCGCCTGCGCTACCTGCGCCGTGTCCGCGAGCTCGGCTTCCGCGACCTCGGCGGCCTCGCCTTCGACCTCCATCGCTTCGCCCGGCGCAACGATGAGCTGGTGCTCGGCAAGCTCGCCGCGCTCGACGCCGTCGACCGCGAGCTGCGAGCGATCGAGCGCGTGCTCAACGAGCGCCGCGACATCATCGAGCTGCGTGAGCCGGGCGTCGCCGTCTGCCCGCGCTGCGGCGCCCTGCACGGCAGCGACGCGCGCTTCTGCCCCCAGTGCGGCACGCAGTTCAGCGGGCCACTGGCGATGGTCGAAGTCGGCGGGGCGGGCGCGTCGGTGTCGGGGATGGGCCCGACCGTGTCCGTCGATCCGGCCCAGGAGGCGCTGCCGCTGAGCGTCACCGAGCAGGCCACGACGCCGGTCTCCGGCGCGCTGGCCGGCAACCCGCCGCCGCCCGCCCCACCGGAGCCGGCGCCGGTCGAGGCCGCCCCACCCGCCGCCGAGCCGCAGCCCACCGATCAGGACACCCAGGCCCACCCGTTCGTCGACGCCCACGGCAACGGCCGCGACGACCAGCAGAGCCTCACGAGCGGCGACCCGCTCGCCCCGCGCGAGCACCCGGAGCCCTGATGAGCGACCAGGGTCCCTCGCACGCCGCGGGCCCCCAGCCCGTGCCACTGCGCTGCCCGCGCTGCGGGGCCAACGTCGCGCCCGAGCAGGACTGGTGCCTGGAGTGCGGCGCACCCGCGCGGACGCGCCTGGCGCCGACGCCGAACTGGCGCGCGCCGATCGCGCTCGTGGCCGTCGTCGTGCTGCTCGCCGGGATCGCGCTCGCCTTCGCCTTCACGAGCCTGACCAGCGACGACGGCAGCGTCAGCGCCGCGACAACCGCACCCGCGCAACCGAGCGAGAGCGTCGCAACCCAGAGCGTCCCGGTCGCCCCGGCCGCGACCGCGACCTCCCCGGCCCCGACCGCCGCCTCTCCCGCCTCGACGGCGGTCCCGGGCAGCACCGGCTGACCGGCGATCAACTCAGCAGCGCCGCGTGTCGCGCCAGAGAGCTCTCGCTCAGCGCGTGCACCAGAAGCTCAGGAGCGCTCACCGAGCCGTCGGCCCCGAGCACTTCCAGCAGCGCGGTCAACCCCCGCGACAGCGCACCGAGGTCATAGCCGCCCTCGAGCACCACGCCGACCGGCACGTCAAGCCCGTCGGCCAGCGCCCGGATCGAGGCCCCCATCGTCGCGTAGCCCGCGTCGGTCACCGTGCAACCGGCCAGCGGATCGTCGGCGTGGGCGTCAAAGCCCGCCGAGACGAGAATCAGCCCAGGCGCGTAGGCGCGCGCGAGCGGCACCGCGACGTGCTCGACCAGCGACCCGAAGGCCGCGTCACCCGAGCCCGGCGGCACCGGCAGGTTGACCGTGTAGCCGGCGCCCGGACCCGTGCCGGTCTCGCCCGCGGCGCCCGTCCCCGGATAGAGCGGCCACTGGTGGATCGACACGAACAGCACCTCGTCGGTCGCCAAGAAGACGTCTTGGGTGCCGTTGCCGTGGTGGACGTCGAAGTCGAGGATCAGCACCCGCTCGACGCCGTGCGCATCCCGCGCGTGGCGCGCCGCGACCGCCACGTTGTTGAACAGGCAGAAGCCCATCGAACGGTGGATCTCGGCGTGGTGGCCCGGCGGACGGTGGACCGAGACGGCCAACCGCGGGGGGTCGGCGGACACAGCCAGCAGCGTGTCGACGGCCGCGACCGCCCCGCCGGCGCTGTGCAGCGCGGCCTCCCACGAGCCGGGCGACACGATCGTGTCGGCGTCGATCGCGCCCCCGCCGGCCTCACACAGCTCGCGCACGCCGTCGATCAGCCGTGCGGGATGGACCGCCTCCAACTGCGCGCGCGAGGCCTGCGGCGACAACCGCCGCTCGAAGCCCAGCCAGCCGCGCGCTCCCAGCGCCTCCTCGATCGCGACGATCCGCGCCGGCTGCTCGGGATGCGGGCCCGGGTCGTGCTGCAGCGACGAGGGATGGTGGAACAGGACGGGAGCGGCCATCTCGCGAGTACGGTACCCGGGGTGGTCGCACCCCCCGCAATCGTCGACGCCGAGGTCGCCGTCGTCGGCGCCGGCGCGGCTGGCCTCTACGCCGCGCTGACTGCCGCTCAGGCGGGCGCGCGCGTGGCGCTGGTCTCCGCGACGCCGCTCGCGCAGACCGCCAGCTACTGGGCCCAGGGAGGGCTCGCCGCCGCGCTCGATCCCGCCGACTCGCCCGACCAGCACCGGCGCGACACCGAGCTGGCGGGACGCGGCGCCGTCCGCCGCAGCGCCGCCCAGCTGCTCTGCCGCGAGGCGCCGCGCGCCGTCCGCGAGCTCGAGGCGCTCGGCGTCGCGTTCGACGGCGACGGCAAGGGCGGGCTCGCGCTCGGCCTCGAGGGCGGCCACTCGCATCGCCGCGTCGTCCACGCCGGCGGCAGCGCCACCGGCCGGCGCGTCGTGCGCCAGCTCAGCGCGGTCGTCGTCGAGGAGCCGCGCATCGAGGTCCTCGAGCAGGCGCGTGCCGCCGCTCCGTGGACCGTCGACGGCCGCTGCGTCGGCGTCGTCCTGGAGGACGGCCGCGCGATTCGCGCGCGCGCCACCGTGCTGGCCACGGGCGGCGCCGCCGCGCTGTGGTCGCGGACGACCAACCCGCCCGGCTCGCTCGGCATCGGCTTGATGCTCGCCCACGCCGCCGGCGCCGCGCTGGCCGACCTGGAGTTCGTCCAGTTTCACCCAACGGCCGTCACGGGCGTTCCCGGTCGCGAGGGCTTCCTGGTCACCGAGGCGATCCGCGGCGAGGGCGCCACGCTGCTGGACGCCGGCCACGAGCGGTTCGTCGAGGAGCTCAAGCCGCGCGACGAGGTCTCGCTCGCCGTCTCGCGCAAGATGGTCGAACAGGACACCAAGAACGTCTGGCTCGACATGCGCCACGTCGATCCCATGTTGTTCCCCAACATCGTCGGCGCGTTGCGGGAGTCAGGGTTGGACCCGGCGACCGAGCTGATCCCGGTCTCCCCGGCCTCACACTTCTGCATGGGCGGCGTGGTCGCCGACCTCGACGGCGCCTCCAGCGTGCCGGGCCTCTACGTCGTCGGCGAGACCGCGTGCACCGGCCTGCACGGCGCCAACCGCCTGGCCTCCAACTCGCTGACCGAGTGCTTCGTCCAGGGCAAGCGCGCGGCGCTGGCGGGCCTCGACGAGCCGCGCCTGCACGTCGCGCCCGAGAACCCGCCGGTCGCCGCGCCGATCCCGGCCCCGACGCAGGCGACCCGCGACGCGCTCTGGCGCCACGCGGGCCTCACCCGCGACGCCGCGGGGCTGGAGCAGCTGCGCGACGATCCGCATCCACT
>JBEVLC010000236.1:0-4202 GCA_040509415.1 Baekduia sp.
GACCAGGTTCCGATGGCCACGCGTGACGTGCGCAGCGTCGGCGAGATGCTCTTCGACGTCGACTGCCTGGCCCGCCAGCTGCTGATGGACGTCAGCGGCGATGACGCCGGCACGCTGCTGCGAAGCTGGCCGACGATGGTCGAGGCGGCAGCGGACCTGTGGGCCTCGCTACCCGCGGGTCGACCGGCCGTCGTCGAGCGCGATCGTGTCATCCACCGTCTCTCCGCCCAGGCCGCGACCGTCGAGGCCAGCCTCTCCGGCCGGAAGGCCTGGCCGGGCCAAGGCCCGACCGACCCCCGCATCGACCAGATGACCGACAACCTCGCGACTGCTGCGGCGCTGGTGCGCCGGTACGGGATCGAACCTCCGCACGGTCACAGCGAGGCCCATCGCGACCTCGAGGCAGCCCGGACCAGAATTCTGCACGGCCTCCATCTCGCCGCCCACGCCGTCACCGTCGCCCTGCACGAACACGGACGCGACCGCGTCAACGACGCTCGCGACGCCGGCCGCCCGCTTCAGCTCGCCATGCACCACTCCCCCTACGCCGTCGCACCCATGGGGGCGTGGATTGACCGGATGTCCGCTAGCGAGAACACCGCCCGCAGCTACCTGACCGGCCGGCTCCAAGCGCTCACCGGCGAGGCGATCCCACCCGGCGACGATCCTGGCCGACTGGCCCATGCCCTGGCCGCCTGGGACATCCAATGTCACCGCGCCCTGGCTCGCGACCCAGCACCGTCCGACGTCCTCCTCATCACCCGCACTCAAGGACTCATCGCCGGCGCCAGCATGGTGCTCGTCGACGCGGCCACGACCGCAGGCGTCCTCGATCCGTCGGACCGACTGGTCCCCGCGATAGCCGAAGCCGGCCGCGCATGGAGCGACCTAGCCAGCCGCTGGGGCGACCTGGCACCTCCAGGCGCCCGCCTCGAGGAGTCCTTGGTGCGCGCGGCCGCTGAAATCCGCGCCGCCTACCGCCAGATCACGCACGACACCACCACCCTCGCGGCGACCGAGGTCATTGCTGCGCGGCCAGGGCTTCCACAGGCCACCGTGGCGACCTTGAGCGCGATCGAGGCGGGCCTCGAGCTGGCGCACGTCGTCGCCGAGAAGGCCGACATCCCCGACCTCACGGGGCCAGCCCACGTCCTGTCCCGCCGGGCGCACAACGTCGTCGAGGCCGGCCTGGCCATCCCGCCGGCTGAGGGCGACGTCGTCTGGGTCTCACCCGCCGATATTCTCGCCCGGCGCGCCGTCCCGGTGCCGCAGCCCGTCCGGGTCGCGCTGCGTTCGGCAAGTACCGCAACCGCGTCCGCGGCATCCACCGCGGCAGCCGCCGCCGGGCTCGCACACGCCGATTGCGATGACCTTCGCCCGGCGCGTCCCTCGGCCGCGAACCGAGCGCCGCGTGCTGGCTCTGTCGCTCCGGCATCTTCGCTGGATCACGGGACGGCGTTCAGAAGGCCCGAGGGCGGCGTTGATCGCTCAGCCCGCGCGGGACCACTTAGGTGACTGTCAGACACCAAGATGGGCCGCGACTGAAGAGACCCACCACAGCAGGTCGGAGGAGACGAGAGATGGGAAGGGCGAGAAAGGTCATCAAAGTCGGTGGCAACCGAACGCTGGTTGCCCCAGAACGCGAACGCATGCCTGCGGTTACAGACGTGGACACGAGCAAACAAGTCACCGCCCGTTCCGTCGAGCCAGTTACGACAGGAGGCCGCTGGCCCGCACTCACTCCCGCCACGATGAACATCGCTCAAGCGGCTGCCTACATCGGAATCGCGAAGTCGACGCTCTATACCTGGCGCACGCGACGCCCAGGATTCGGACCGCGAGCAGTGAAGGCGGGCGGTGCGCTCCGATACCGCCGTTCGGATCTCGATGCATGGATCGAGGCTCACGCCGAGGCGCTCGACCTCGAACCGGCAGCGGACGTCGTTCGCGACGCTGAGCCCGGCTTCCCGGCCGTGTCACGCGCGTTAAATTCCCTGTCACGACGGTCAGGTCCACGGCGTCGTTGATTCTCAGCAGCAAGGAGCTCTGATGGCTCGCCCCACGCTGCCCCTGGGAACGTTCGGGAGCATTGTCACCGAAGAGGTGCGCCCTGGCGTCTATCGTGCGCGCACGCGGTTCCGCGACTTCGACGGAGTCACGCGGCAGGTCATGGCTACCGGCCGCAGCGCCGCCGCCGCGACACGAGAGCTTAAGGCCAAGATCGCCGATCGACGCGCACCCACGGGTGACCTCATCAGTCCTGACATGCGCGTCAGCCAGATGGCCGACGTGTGGCTGTCGCTGTATCGCGCCGAGCAACGCTCCGAAGCAACCACGGCGAACGAGTACCAACGGATCATCGCGAACGTCATCAACCCGACGATTGGCAACATTCGACTGCGCGAGGCATCAGCTGGACGACTCGAGAGGCTGATCAAGTCGCAGAACTCACAGAGCCGACGCAAGAAAACGAAGACGGTCCTCAAGATGATGTTCGACGCGGCGGTCATCGACGGTGCGGTGCCTACGAACCCGGTCGCCTCCACCTCGCGACTTCGCACCCAGAAGAAGGACGTCCAAGCGCTCTCGGTTGAGGACCTCAACGCCCTCCGCTCTGCGGTGGACGCTTGGATGACCAAGACGCGACCCGGCCCCAAACCCACCCAGGACATCCCTGACATCGTGGACCTGCTGCTCGCGACGGGCTGCCGTATCGGCGAAGTGCTCGCACTCCGATGGAAAGACGTGGACTTGAGTGCCGCCCCGCCGACAGTGTCGATCAGCGGGACGATCAAGACAGAGACCGGGAAGGGCACCTACCGAAAGCCCAAGCCGAAGTCCGACTCGTCCAAGCGCACCATCGCGCTGCCGCCGTTCGCTGTCGATGTCCTCATGCGGCGGAGCGTCGAACAACCGCCGAACCACCACAACGCGGTCTTCGCCACCCGGAACGGCACCTGGCACCAAGTAGGCAACATCGAGCGCCGGTGGCGCGCGATCCGAGCAGACACCGGGTTCGAATGGGTGACCCCGCACACTTTCCGCAAGACGGTCGCGACGCTGATCGACCGCCTGGTCGACTCGGACACCGCCGCCCGCCTTCTCGGCCACTCCTCGGACGCGATCACCAAGGAGTTCTACATCGAGAAGGACAGAACCACCCCTGACGTGACTCAGATCTTGCAGTCCTTTGCCGGCGGAACCTGGACGATCGCGTCAGACGACTGACGTCGTCGGACCTTGATGACGAGCCAAACATGTGCTCACCGCCGTGTCCCCCGGCCTCCACTCAACTGGGTCGCTGCGCGGGGGTTTTCGTGCAATAAACGTGCAATAGGCCGACCTGGCTCGAAATGAAAGAAGCCCCTGACCCGCGTTTCCGCAGGTCAGGGGCTATTTCTCGGTCGGGCTGACAGGATTTGAACCTGCGACCCCTTGACCCCCAGTCAAGTGCGCTACCAAGCTGCGCCACAGCCCGAGTGCCCCATGGCACGAGGCCTGCGGAGCGATGGGAAGACTACCGCAGGGCCTCCGCGGTCACGGAATCGACCCGCCCGCACGTGTCGGCACTAGTCCGAGTGGGCCATTTGTCGCCGAACCCCATGAGCGCCGGCCCGCGCGGTCCGACCATGGACCGTCGACCTGTGGGGGTTTCCTGATGCCAGTTGTGCCACGCCTCGGCCTGGTGCTCGCCGCCGTCGCGGCGATCGTCGGGACGGGTCTCGTCGCGCCCGCCGCCCACGCCGCACCGGAGGCGGTCGTGCGTGAGGACAGTGGTGAGGCCGAGGCCGTCGCGCAGGCCGTCGCCCTGGCCGAGCAGCTCGCCGAGCGCCAGCAGACCCTGACAACCCTCAACCGGGCCGCCGACGCCCGCGACCGGGCCCTCATCGGCTACCGCGCCGTGCTGGCCCGCTACGGCTACGACGGCGACCCCGACGCGGTGCGCGTCGTGCTGCCGCTGGCGTCGTACGACCTCTCGGCCGGATTCGGGCTGACCGGCCCGCTGTGGGAGGCCGAGCACGGCGGCCAGGACTTCAGCGCGTACGCCGGCGAGCCGCTGGTCGCGGTCGCCGACGGCATCGTCACCGAGGTCGCGTACGCCGGGCCCTACGGCCTGCGCACGATCCTCACGCTCCCCGACGGCACCGAGGTCTGGTACTGCCACCAGACCGACACGACCGTCGTCGCCGGCCAGCAGGTCG
>JBEVLC010000237.1:0-2525 GCA_040509415.1 Baekduia sp.
CGGCTACGGCGAGCAGCCCAACGGGAACGACTGGGACCTGTTCTTCGACAACCCGGCCCGCCAGACGCGCGGCCGCCTGTGGCCGCTGCTCACCGGCGAGCGCGGCGAGTACGAGCTGATCGCCGGGCGCCGCGCGGACCTGCACCTGAACCCGATCGCCACCCCCGCCAACGACGGGCTGATGCTGCCCGAACAGGTGTGGGACGACCAGCCGCCGCCCGGCGAGGTGTCCGGCAAGGCGACGCGCTCGTCCGCGCCGCTGGCGTGGACGCACGGCCAGTTCGTCCGCCTGGCGTGGTCGATCGACGCCGGCCTCCCGATCGAGCGGCCCGCGATCGTGGCCTGCCGGTACCAGAACGAACTGTGCCCGTCAAGCTGACTGATTCCCGGCGCGGCCTATGGACCGCGCCGTGCTCTGCCCGTGATGCCCGCCCGCGCTCGCACGCTCAACGCTCTAATCGCAAACGGTGCAAAGGGACAGCGCGGACGCCGTTGCCGTCGCTGCTCCGTTGGACGACCGATGAAAATCAAGGGGCCTGGCGACGTGCTTTCGGCGGAATTTGGGCCTTTCTCGGGTGATGGATCGGTCGCGGTGGGTCGTCGGAGGGCCTTAGATCGCCTCCTGTGGCCCGGTTCGGCCGGCGCGGGTCGTGATCGGCTTGGTTGCGGCCGGTATTTGCGCACGCACGGTCGTCGTCGGTGTTGTCGACGTCGGTGAGCGGCGTTAGGTTGTGTTGTGGGCGCGAGCCGATGACGTGTCGAAGTGCAGGCGTCTGGGGCTCGCGGGCCTGCCGCGCGACTTGCCCTGAGAGGGCCTTTGAACTATGCGCGCCCCGCTGTCACGCTCGCGCCCGCTTCCCTCTTCTTCGGTGACGCGGCCTTCCAGTCGCGCACGGTGCGCTCGTAGGAGGCCTGTGCCTGGGCGGCGAGTTGCTTCTCAGCGTGGCGCAGCTTCTGGTGGGTGACCCAGACGCCGGATGGCTTGCCCTTGCGGACGGGTGCGCCGGCGGCGAGCTCGAGCCGCCGCAGCTTCTGGGCGGTCAGCGACGGCTGCTGGTGGGCGTAGTCCTGACCACGGGTGAGCATGCACCAGAACAGCACCGCCAGCTTGCGCGCGGTGGCGACGATCGCCTTGCCATGCCCGCGGCGCGAGCGGATCCGCAGGTAGAACGCGCGCAGCGGTCCGGGCTGGTTGACCACGCTCCAGGTCGCCTCGACCAGCGCCCAGCGCGCCGAGACAGACCCGCGCTTTGAGATGCCGCCCGAGCGGGCGGGCTGCTCGCCGGACTGGCGCACCCTGGGGTCCAACCCCAGGTAGGCGACCAGCCGCTTGGAGTTGCGAAAGCGGGCGATGTCGCCGACCGCGGCCAGGAAGGTGGCGGCGGCGATCAGGTTCACGCCCGGCACGGTCAACAGCCGCTTGGACTCAGGCCAGGTCAGCATCTGCTTGGCCACCAGCCGCTCGACCTGCTCGATCTCGCGGTCAAGGAAGGTGATGTGGCGCAGCGCGGCCTGGATCGTCTCCGCCTCCTCGGGAGGCAGATCTCGCTCGAGCGCGCGAAGCCACTTGCGGCCCTTGACCCCGAACAGATCAGAGCACGGCGGCTTGCCCTTAAGCCGGCGCATCAGAGTGGCGTGCACCTCGTTCTTGACGCGGGTGCGGGTGCGCACCAGCTGCTCGCGACGCGCCAGCCGCCGGCGCACCACACGGGCGCGCTCGTCAGGCATCCAGACCGCCTCAAGCTCGCCCTTCCACAGCAGGCTCGCCAGCGTGCGGGCATCGAGCTTGTCGGTCTTTGTGCGCGCCTGCGCGATCCCCGTGTCATCCGGCGAGACCACGACCACACGGTTCACATGAGGCTCGAGGATGCGCGCGACCTCCCAGGCGCCGCCGGAGACCTCCATCGCCACCCGGTCCGTCGGCTCCAAGCTCGCCGCCAAGGCCTCGAGCGCCTCCGGCGTCATCGCCACCCGACCCGCCGAGCGCACCACCCCGTCCTCGCAGATCGCGATCTCACAGAAATCACGGTGCAGGTCCAGGCCGATCCCCCGACCCATCCATCTCACCAACGACTGCACGACCAATCACCTCCGTCACGAGTTGACGCACACGGGAGAAGCAGCGGGCGAACGACACAGACCGATACGTGCTCGCGGCACAATCCGGGCGAGTCGCAGGGGCGGCCACCGAAAAGCACGGGCTCGCAGCCCATCGTCCAAAACGGCCTGCCGTCTGCGTTCTCCCAGAAGGCCCCTGTCCCGGATCACCCGACCGTACGCACGGGGCCGGACAGCGCCTTCAGAGCAGGATTTTCATGCCCCGACGAGCAGACGTCCGTATTTGTGTTTGACAGGCACCTGCTCCTACGCGCGTCCGGCGTCTCCGACTCCGCCGGGGCCTAGGTCGCTGCGTGGCACGGGTGCCCCTGGGTGGGAACAGGGGTGGGAACCAGGTGGGAACGAATCGCGTCCCCTCATGGCCTCTCGTGGCCCCTCGTGTCACCCCTGAAAATGGCGGTGTGCAG
>JBEVLC010000238.1:0-2668 GCA_040509415.1 Baekduia sp.
CCGGATCTGTGGCATTGCTCGTCGCGCGGTGCGGCTGGACGCCCGCCGAGTACGAGCGCTGGTTGTTCGGCACGAGCTGCGCGCAGCCGCTGGCGCGCGGTCGCGAGTACGAAACGCGGCGCCCGGCTGGGGAGCGGGCGTCGCCGGATCTGCGCCCATCGAGCTCGGGCCTGGGCATGGCGAACGGTGGCGGGCGCGCCGCCGACGGGACGATCGTCGCCTCCAACGACCTCGGCACGCACATCGATCGCGTCGATCGCCTAGGGTGGGGACGGCGATGTCACGGACTGCTGACGTCGATTGGGTCGTCATCGGCTCGGGCTTCGGAGGCAGCGTCGCCGCGCTGCGGCTGGCCGAGAAGGGCTACTCGGTGCGGGTGCTGGAGAGCGGGTTGCGGTTCCGCGATGAGGACTTCGCGCGCAGCACTTGGGACGCCCGGCGCTACTTCTTCGCGCCGCGGCTTGGCCTGCGCGGCATCATGCGGATGACGCTGTTCCCGGACATCCTGATCGTGTCGGGCGCGGGCGTCGGCGGCGGCAGCCTCGGCTATGCCAACACGCTCTACCGCGCCCGCGACACGTTCTTTCAGGACCCGCGCTGGCGCGACCTGGCCGACTGGAAGGCCGATCTCGCCCCGCGATACGACACCGCTGAGCGGATGCTCGGCGTGACCCACGTGATGTTCGACTCCGACGGCGACATCCTGCTGCGCGAGCTCGCCGCGGAGCTGGGCGTAGAGCAGACCTACGGCCACACGCGCGTAGGCGTCTACCTCGGCGAGCCCGGCGTCGAGCACCCCGACCCGTATTTCGGCGGGGAGGGTCCGGCCCGTACCGGCTGCATCCGCTGCGGCGAGTGCATGGTCGGCTGCCGCCACGGGGCCAAGAACACGCTCGTCAAGAACTATCTGTGGTTCGCCGAGCGCCTGGGCGTGAGGATCGACGCGGAGCGGACGGTCACCGACGTGCGGCCGCTGGGCGCCCCCGACGGCTCTGAGGGATACGCGGTCACGCACGTGCGCAGCGGAGCGCTGCGCCGCGGCCGCGGCCAGACGATCACCGCCCGTGGCGTCGTCCTCGCCGCCGGTGCCCTGGGCACCAACCGGCTGCTGGCCAGCTGCCGGCACCGCGGTTCGCTGCCGCGCGTGTCCGAGCGCCTCGGCCACTTGGTGCGCACCAACAGCGAGTCGATCGTCGCCGTCACCGCGCCCGACGACGCCCGCGACTTCACCGCCTCGGTGGCGATCAGCTCCAGTATCTACCCGGATCCCGACACGCACATCGAGCTCGTGACCTATGGGCGCGGCGGCGGCGCGATGAAAACGATGTTCACCGCGCTAGTGGGCGATGGCACGCGGGTCACCCGGCCGCTACGCTGGCTGGCCGCGATCGCCCGCCATCCCGTGAGCTTCGCGCGCCTGCTCACCACGCCCAACTGGTCGCGGCGCACGCTCATCGTGCTCGTGATGCAGACGGTCGACAGTGCGCTGCGGTTTACGCCCCGGCCACGGCGCTTCGGCGGCGGCGTGCGGATCACGACCGAGCAGGACGCCGCGAACCCCAACCCCACGTTCATCCCCGCCGCCAACCGGGCGGCGCAGTGGCTGGCCGCACGCATCGGCGGCATCCCGCAGAGCGGAACCAGCGAGGCGCTGTTCAACGTGCCGGCGACCGCGCACATCCTCGGCGGCGCGGTCATGGCCGGTGACCCCTCCCAGGGCGTCATCGACGCGCGCGGCCAGGTATTCGGCTACCAGAACCTACTGATCACCGACGGCTCGGCGCTGCCCGCCAACCCAGGTGTGAACCCGAGCCTGACGATCACCGCGCTGGCCGAGCACACGATCGCCCAAGTGCCGGCCACCGGCGCCGCCGAACACGCCGCCCGTAACGGCCCCGCGCCGGGGTAGCTGTCCTGAGCTGCAAAGTAGATGAGGCCGCCCGCAGTCGGCTGACGGCCCGCAGGGCGTCGGAACAATCCGGCGGGATGCCAGGGTGTTCGTGGTCACCCCGCACTCGCTGTCGGGCCGTGGGTGCGCGAGCAGTACGAGGCGTTGTTGCGCCAGGCGGTCGAGGACCCGTCGCGGCGGTTGATCCCCGAGCTGAGGAGCTCGAGCGCCTTGAGGATGAGGACGGTTCAAGCTCGCGCGCGTCCCACCGGGCCTTGCACGGTCTGAACGTGCGCCATCGAGTCTCTCCCTTTCGGTCAGCGGAGCGGGTCGCCCCAGTCGGTCTCCTCGCGCAGCTGGGCCTTGAGTACCTTGCCCGCCGGGATTGCGCGGCAGCGGCTTGCTGCGCAGGGCGACGTACTGCGGCACCTTGAAGTCGGCCAGGCGCCCGCGGACGTGCGCGATGACCGCGTCGACGTGGACCGTGCCCTGGCCCGTCTGCACGATCACGGGTGTCCCGCGAGACACGCCCGATCAAACGCCCGGTGACGGGACGTCAAACGGACACCCCGCCGCACCCGCGTTCACACGCGAGCGGGCGCGCCGGTGGCCGAGTCCGCCGCGACCGCCTTGGACGAAGCGCAAGCGTCTCGCGGGACGAGGACTCCACTTGCGCAACTCGCGCATTGCGGGAGCGCCTGAACGGGGCTCTGAGCCTTTCGCTCCGGCGCGTTCGGGTGGCGATCGGGCTGGCCGTGCTTGACTTCGGCGTAGCCCATG
>JBEVLC010000239.1:0-7209 GCA_040509415.1 Baekduia sp.
GCGCCGATCTGGAAGCGCGAGGAGGGCGTGTGGAAGGAGGGGACGGTCCCCGCTCCCGGAGCGGCGGACCCCGCGCCGGCGCCCAGCGCGCCCACGATCCTCGATGTCGCGGTGGACGCGCGCCTCGAGCACGGCGCCCACGTCCTCGTCGTCCACGGCCAGGCCGAGGCCGAGGCGCGCGTCGGCTGGCTCGGTGGGCGCTTCCACCAGCTGCGCTGCGACGAGCCCCTGAAGGTCGTGCACGGCGACACCGTGGAGATCCGGCGTCTGCGCGACGACGAGCTGCTCGGCGAGGCGACCGTCCTCGATGCCGACGCTGCCCGCCACGGGCCGACCAACGACGCGCTCGTGCGGCTCGTGGCGCTCGAACGGGGCGAGGAGCTCGGCGCCGGCGCCGAGGTTGCCCCGCCGCCACTGGACGCCGAGGCGCTCGCGCTCGAGCAACGCTATGTCGCCGCCGGTGCGCAGCCGCCGGCCGACACCGAGTTGACGTCCAACGAGCGCGCTGCCCTGTTCGCGCTCCGCGAGGCCGGCCGCGTCGTCCTGCTCCAACGCGGCGTCCACGTGCACGTGGACTTCGCGCGGTAGCGATCCCTGCGCAACCTTGCCCGACGGTGGGGGAGAACCCCGTCTACGGGCTAGGTCGGCGCCAGGGGATCTGGCTACGCTCTGACCTATGGCTACCTGTCTGGTCACCGGCGGCGCCGGCTTCCTCGGCTCGCATCTCTGCGACGAGCTGCTGCGCCGCGGCAACCGCGTCATCTGCGTCGACAACCTCGAAACCGGAACGCTCACGAACATCGAGCACATTCGCGTTCCCGAGTTCACGCTGCTGCACAAGGACATCGTGGAGCCGTACTTCGTCGATGAGCCGATCGACTTCGTCTACCACTTGGCCTCGCCGGCGTCGCCGATCGACTACCTGCGCTTGCCGCTGCAGACGCTGAAGGTCGGCTCGCACGGCACCCACCACACGCTCGGCCTGGCCAAGGCGCACCGCGCCCGCTTTTTGATCGCGTCGACCTCCGAGGTGTATGGCGACCCGCAGGTTCACCCGCAGCCCGAGAGCTACTGGGGCCACGTCAACCCGATCGGCCCGCGCGGCGTCTACGACGAGGCCAAGCGCTACGCCGAGGCGCTGACGATGGCCTACCACCGCCAGCAGGGCGTGGACACGGCGATCATCCGCATCTTCAACACCTACGGCCCGCGCATGCGCCCCAACGACGGCCGCGCGATCCCGACCTTCCTGCGCCAGGCGCTGACCAGCAAGCCGATCACGGTCTTCGGCGACGGCAGCCAGACCCGCTCGTTCACCTACGTCGACGACCTCGTCCGGGGCATGATCGCGCTGCAGGAGTCCGGCTACCACGACCCCGTCAACGTCGGCAACCCCAACGAGTTCACGCTGCTGGAGCTCGCCGAGGCCGTCATCGACATCACCGGTTCCAGCTCGGAGATCGTGTTCGAGGCGCTTCCGACTGACGACCCGAAGATCCGCCAGCCGAACATCGACTTGGCCAAGCAGATCCTCGGCTGGGAGCCCACCGTGGCGCTCCGCGAGGGCTTGCAGCGGACGCTCGACGAGTCCGGCATCGACGTACTCGTCGGCTCCGCGCGATAGCGTCAGGGTTTCACCGGGCCTCCTGGCCGGGTGACCCGCAACGCATATCGCATGACAAACCCGCGACATCTGCCACCCTCACCCGTTGAGGAAAGGAAGATGCCGAACGCGAACCCCGCAGACCTGGGGAACGTGGACCTGCCACCGCTGGAGCTGCCGTTGCCCGACCGGGACATGCGCTCCAAGCGACCGCCGGTCCTGAGTTTCCTGCTGCGGTGGTCGACCCTTCGGCGGGCCGCGCGTGTCCTATCGCTGCTGGCGCTGGATCTCGGCGCGATCATCCTGGCGATCTTCACGGCCCTGTGTCTGAAGGCGGCGGTGCGCGACGCCTGGAACCCGAGCGTCTCGTGGGAGCAGTCCAAGGACTACGTCCCGTTCGCGTTCCTAGTCGCCTCGCTGCTGTTCGCGCGATCGGGCCTGTACGCGGAGCGCTCGCAGCGCCCCGGCCTGACACGCATCGTCGCCTCGCTGTTTGAGACGACGCTGGTGGCGCTCATCTTCGCCGTCGTCAACGGTGAGGAGTTCTCCAGCTACTACATCTTCTACGGCACGCTCTTCTTCTCGGTCGCCTACGTGTCGACCGCGCGCTTCGCCTACGAGCAGGGCACGGGCGCGCTGCTCAGCGCCGCCGGCTACAAGCGCCGCGCGATCCTCGTCGGCACCGGTGAGCAGATCGAGGCCGTCGCGCACGCGCTGCAGGCCTCCGGTGGGCACAGCCCCGTCCAGGTCATCGGTTTCATCTCGCTGACGCCGCGGCCCGACAACGGCCTGCGCTCGCTCGGGCCGCTGGAGGAGATTGGCGACATCGTCTCCGAGCACAAGGCCGACGAGGTCATCATCGCCGACCCGGCCTTCCCCCAGCAGCAGGCCGTCGAGCTGGTCGACACCTGTCACCAGCGTGGCGTGGTCGTGCGGATCGCGCCGTCGACGATGGAGATCCTGATCCATCGCGCCGAGTTCGTCCCCGGCCAGTCGGTGCCGCTCTTCGAGCTCAAGCCGCCGGTCTTCGACGGGATCGACTTCGCGGTCAAGCGCACGTTCGACGTCGCGGTCTCCTCGATGCTGCTGGTCGTGCTGAGCCCGCTGCTGGTGCTGACCGCCGCGGCCGTACGGCTGACCTCCCGCGGGCCGATCTTCTACCAGTCGTGGCGCCCGGGGATTGGCGGTGTGCCGTTCCCGTGTCTGAAGTTCCGGACGATGTACCACGACGCCGACCGCCGTCAGGCTGAGCTGGAAAGCCAGAACGAGGCCGACGGCGCGCTCTTCAAGATGCGTCACGACCCGCGCGTGACGAAGGTCGGTCGGCTGCTGCGCCGCTTCTCGCTGGACGAGCTGCCGCAGCTCATCAACGTCCTGCGCGGTCAGATGTCCCTCGTGGGCCCGCGTCCGCTGCCCCAGCGCGACTTCGATCGCCTCGAGGACTGGCACAAGAAGCGGTACCTCGTGCTGCCGGGAATCACCGGCCTCTGGCAGGTCTCCGGCCGTTCAGACCTCGACTTCGACGACCTCGTGCGCCTCGACTTCCTCTACCTGGAGCGCTGGTCGGTCTTCCTCGACCTGACGATCCTGGTCAAGACGGTGCCGGCGGTCTTCACCCGCCGCGGCGCGTTCTAGGCCGGACATCGCGCAACGGCGGCACCTAGGCATCGACCTCATCGAAGGTTCAGGAAGCGAAGAGTGCTGCTCAGCGCTCTTGCGTTCTTGACGGTGAGAGGCGTAGCGTTGGGACACGATGCGCCAGATAGCTGTTTTGCTCGTCACGGCGACCTTCGGTGTCGCCACCGTCCAGCCTGCCGCGGCTGGCACCACGGATGCCAATCGGGTCGCGCGGGCCGACGCGTTCGAGCGGGCCGGCAAGCTCGACGAGGCGTTCGGGCAGCTGGCCGCGCTGGCGAAGCCGACCAAGGCACAGCGCGCGCACCGTGCGCATGTGCGCACGGCAGCCGGGGCGCTCATCGCGGCGGCTGCGCTGACCAAGCTCAAGGACGACGCGGCCGCGAAGAAGGCCCTCGACACGGCGCTCGCAGAGCTCGACCCCGGCGGCGACGCGGTCATTCGCGCAAAGCTCGCGGAGGAGTCTGCCGCGGCGGCCGAGCGGGCGAGCGCGGCGGTGGCAGCAGCGCGGGCGCCAGCCAACAAGCAGGCGGAGGCGACGCTCCAAAAAGGCGACGCGCTGGGGCGCGACGAGCGCTGGCAGGACGCGGCCGCGATGTACAAGTCGGTGGCGACGAAGCCGGCCGGGGAGATCGACGCGGCGATCCGCCAGCGGGCGACCACCAAACAGCTGGCTGCCGAGAAGGAGGCGGTCGAGGCCGAGCCGGGCGCGCTACGCGAGTTCGGCGACACCGTCTGGCACGGAATCCGCGACGTCATCGCCTGGCTGCTCGTGCCGCTCATTCTGCTGGGCTTGCTGTTCGGCGTGCTGATCGCCGTTCACGCGGCTCTGTGGCGCAGACCGAGGCCGGGGATCCAGCTCGCCGTCGTCGACGCCAGCGACGCCATGAAGGATCGCAACGGCCGCGACGAGGCGCTCGCGGCGGCGCTGCTCGACGCGATCGAGGACGTCCGCTCGGGCAGCTGGGCCGCCGGTGGCTCGGAGATCGACGAGCGGCGCGATCTCGACGGCATGGCGCCGCCGCCGGTCGCCGCCGGCGCCGGCTCAAGCGGGCTCGATGACCTCAAGGACAAGGTTGAGATCGGCGCCGGCGGCGTGAAGGTCAGCCCGGTGGCGTTCGTCGCGCCGCTGGTCCGCTACCTCACGCGGCCCCACGAGCGCGAGCTGCGCGGCATGCTCCGGGCCGACGCCGACAGCACCGAGCTGTGCCTGGCGCTGTACGACATCGGGCGTCCGAGCAAGGCGGAGGGCGAAGATCCGGTCGCGGAGAAGAAGGCGCCGAGCGGGCCGTGGGGCGCTTCGAGAACGGGCGCTGGGAGCCGAGCGAAGGTCCTCCGCGAGGTCGCTCAGAAGTTCGTCACCGAGTCGGGCTACTCCTACATCACGACGAGCTGGCGCAGCTACGCGGCCTATCGGGATGGCCTGGTCGCGCTCGCGGCCGCCGACGAGCTGCCGGCTGCCGAGCGGGAGGCCATGCTGCACGAGGCGCGCGCCGCGTTTCAGCGTGCGGTCAACGGCGATCAGGACAACCTGCTGGCGCGGATGCGCCTGGCCGGCGTGCGGCGCATGCTCGGCGACAACCCGGAGGCCGCGGCCGAGTTCCGGCAGGTGCTCGATGACGTGCTCGACCCCGATCGCCTGTCCCCGCATGCCAAGAGCCTCGTCAAGGCGCACCCCGAGCTGATCTACCTGGCCGCGATCAACCGCACGGTCTCGCTCGACAAGTGGCATGACCGGGATCGATTCGCCGTCTCCGAGGACCTCGCGTTCCTCGTCCGCAAGCTGGCGGTCGCCAAGGACGAGTTGCCCGAGGTGCAACTCCCGGACACCACGCCGGAGTTCGTGGGGGACGACCGATGGCCCAAGGAGCCGCTCGAAGGGCCTGATCGCCTGCGGCTGCTGGTGACGGCGTTCGCCGCCTGGGCGGCCTCGCTGCTGCGCACGGTGGGTCGCGAGGATCGCGGTGCGAGCCTCGATGACGTCCGGCGGCGCCTCGACAAGGTCTGCCGCTGGATCGTGAAGGTCGACTCCCGCGACCCCAGCGTCGGGCTCGCGCGGCGCCAGGCGGAGGGGACCCTGCGCAACGCGATCGCGCGCGTGGCCTACGACCAGGGCTGCTTGAAGAAGGCGCAGGAGGACTTCGACGGGGCACGGGGCAGCTGGGACGAGGCGCGCCACGAGGCCGAGCAGGCGCTCGTCCTCAGCCCGCAGCTCGGCGACGCGAACGTCACGCTCGCCCAGGTCGCCATGGAGCGCAGGAACCAGAACTGGAGCAGCGAGGCCGCCCGCCATCTTCAGCGCGCGCTGGAGGTCAGCCCAAAGGACGGGCGGGCGCGGTTCCGGCTCGGCGAGCTCTATCGGGAGATCGGCGAGGACGAGGCGGCGATCGCGCAGTTCGGCCTGCTCAAGGACGACGCTCGCGCCCTGCATCGCATCGGCGTCATCCACAAGGAGAACGACGACTACCAGCAGGCAGTTCCGTTCCTCGCCTTGTCACAGGTCCGGGGGCCGTCCAAGGGCCGCCGTGCGGTCGACCTCGTCAAGGCCGTGATCTTGCTGCGCGAGGATCCGAACGGCTGGATGCTCAAGCACGACGGGAACGTCGCTGAGGACGCCGCCAAGCGGCTCGTGCCCGTCGACGGGACCGATGAGGAGAAAGCCGCGGCCAACCGTTTGGTCGGGGAGGTCATCGCCGCGGTCAAGCAGCTCACCGAGGTGCGACAGCGGCCGGTCGCCGGTGTCGCACCGGCTGCCGTCGAGGGCAACAGCGCGGTGCCGCCCACGCACGCGGCTGCCTCGTAGGCCTCGCCGTCAAACGCTGCGCAGCAGCGCTTCGCCGACGTAGCCGCCGGGCTTGATGCCGGGCGGGACGGCCCAGAGGCCGGAGCCGACGTGCTTGATGTACTCGTTGAGCGCGTCCTGGGAGCCGAGGCGGTTCTGCAGCGTGATGAACGCCTTGGGGTCGCGCATGTAGGCCAGGAAGAAGAGGCCGGCGTCGAGCTCACCGAGGGACTCCAGGCCGTCGGTGAACGAGTAGCCGCGGCGCAGGATCTTGGTGCCACCGTTGATCTCGGGGTGCGCCAGGCGCACGTGGCTGTCGACGGGCAGCGTCTTGGGCTTCAGTGTCTGGAACTCGTCGGTCCCGCCGAGCGGCGCGCCGATGACCTTCGTGCGCCCGATCGTCTGCTCCTGGTCGCCGAGCGCCGCGCGGTCCCAGACCTCGATCAGCATCCGGATGCGGCGGGCGATGAGGTAGGAGCCGCCGCGCAGCCACGCGGGCTCGTCAGCGCCGTTGCCGACCCAGACGTGGTCGGCGAGCTCCTTGGCATCCTCGAGCTTGATGTTGGCCGTGCCGTCCTTGAAGCCCATGAGGTTGCGCGGCGTGGCCTGCGCGCGGCTCGTGGTGGAGGTGCGGCCGAAGCCGAGCTGCGACCAGCGGACGGTGACCAGCCCGCGGCCGATGCGCGCGAGGTTGCGGACGGCGTGGAAGGCGACCTGCGGGTCGTTGGCGCAGGCTTGGACGCAGAGGTCGCCGTCGCTGCGGTCGCGGTCCAGCGCGTCGCCGGGGAGGTCGGGTAGCGCGGTGAGGGCCTTTGGCCGCTGGGCGGCGAGGCCGAAGCGATCGTCGAAGAGGGAGGGGCCGAAGCCGAAGGTGACGGTGAGGTTGGCGGGCGTGAGGTCGAGCGCCTCGCCGGTGTCGTCGGGCGGGGCGATTTGCGAGGCCGCGGCGCCGCTGCCGATCGGCTGGCCGCCGGCCATCGTGACCGAGGCGGCGGTCCACTCCTTGAGGAGCTCGCGCAGCTCGGTGGCCTTGGTGCCGTCGGTGACGTCGAAGGCCGCGAAATGCAGGCGATCCTGAGCGGGCGTGGCGATGCCGGCCTGGTGCTCGCCGTGGAAGGCGACGATGTGGTCGTCGCCGTGGGGCGTCGCATCGTCGCCCTCTTGGCCGGCGGCGTAGCCGACGCCGGCG
>JBEVLC010000240.1:0-6260 GCA_040509415.1 Baekduia sp.
GTCCGCCACGGCTACGGGCGGGCGGACGGCAATCGTCACAGGGGTCAGAGGGTCAGAGGAGCGTCACGACCGACTTGACCTCCGTGTACAGCTCGAGCGCCTCGGCGCCCATCTCGCGTCCCCACCCGGATTCCTTGTAGCCGCCAAACGGCAGGGCGGCGTCGAACACGTTGTAGCAGTTGATCCACACCGTCCCGGCCCGCAGCGCCTTGGCGGTGCGGTGGGCCTTGGACAGGTCGCTCGTCCAGACGCCGGAGGCCAGGCCGTAGTTGGTGGCGTTGGCATCCGGCGGCAGCCCGCCCTGCTCAAACGGCCGCACGGTGACGACCGGGCCGAAGATCTCCTCGGCCTCGACCTTCATCTGCGGGTTGGTGCCCGCGAGCACCGTCGGCTCGACGAAGTAGCCGCGGTCGCCGTGGCGCTTGCCGCCGGCGAGCGTCTCGGCGCCCTCGGTCTCACCCGAGGCCAGGAAGCCGCACACGCGGTCCATCTGCTCCTGGGAGACAAGCGGCCCCATCTGCGTATTGGGGTCCAACCCGGGCCCGACCGTGATCGACTTCGCGTGGTCGGTGACGCCCGAGACGACCTCGTCGTAGACCGACTGCTCGACGAACAGCCGCGACCCAGCCGCGCAGCACTGGCCGTGGTTGAAGAAGATCGCGTTGGCGGCGCCCGGGATCGCCGTCTCGAGATCCGCGTCGGCGTAGACCACGTTGGGGGACTTGCCGCCCAGCTCCAGCGACACCTTCTTGAGGTTGCCCGCGGCCGCCTGGAGGATCAGCTTGCCGACCTCCGTGGAGCCCGTGAAGGCGACCTTGTCGACGTCGGGGTGTGCGGCCAGCGGTGCGCCGGTCTCCTCCCCGAAGCCCGTGACGACGTTGACCACGCCGGGCGGGATGCCGGCCTCGAGGGCCAGCTCGCCGAGGCGCAGCGCGCTCAGCGGGGTCTGCTCGGCGGGCTTGAGGATCACCGTGCAGCCGGTCGCCAGCGCGGGCCCGAGCTTCCAGGCGGCCATCAGCAGCGGGAAGTTCCACGGGATGATCTGGCCGACGACGCCGACGGGATCGTGCAGCGTATAGGCGTGCCACTGCGCGCCCGGCATGTAGGGCACCGAGATCTGCAGCGTGGACCCGCCGCTCTTGGTCGTCCAGCCCGACATGTAGTGGAACAGGTCGGCGGCGAGCGGGACGTCGGCGGCCGTGGCGACCGTCAGCGGCTTCCCGTTGTCAAGGGTCTCCAGCGTGGCGAGCTCGTCGCCGTGCTCGAGGATCAAGTCGCCGAGGCGATGGATGGCGCGCCCGCGCTCGCTGGGCGACATGCGCCGCCATGGGCCGTCGGGATCGAACGCCGCGCGGGCCGTCTTGACGGCGCGGTCGATGTCTTCGGACGAGCCGCGGGGCACCGTCGCCAGGACGTCGCCGGTCGCCGGGTCGTAGGTCTCGAAGGTCTGGCCGGACGCGGCCTCGACCCAGTCGCCGCCGATGAGCATCCGGTGGTCACGGGTGATGAAGTCGCGGGCGTGCTGGTCGATCTGGGCGTCGAGCGCCATGGTGATCTCCTCCTGTCGGACAGTTGGCACGACGCTACGCCCGAGGGGGTTGCAACTGGGTTGCGTGAGGCGTACAACCGGTGTCGGGTTGATGAATCCCTGGGTCGCGATCCCCTCGACGGGCGATCGGCGCGGGCGCGCGCTGCGGTTGGCGCGGGCGCACGACGCCGTGCTGTCAGGTGCGCCGCCGCCACCCGAGCTGCGCGGCGTCATCGCCGATTCCTGGCGCCGCTGCACTGCCGCCGGCTTTGACGCCCAGCGCGGGCTGGCGCCGATCGCGCTGGCGGGTGACGAGGCCTCGGAGCGGTGGGCGCGCTCGCCGCTGGCGGCCGCTGAGGGCGTGTTGCGCGAGCTGCTCGACGACGTCCGCGCCGAGGGCGAGCAGGTGCTGCTCGTCTGCGACGCCGACGGGACGCTGCTGTGGATCGACGGCGACGAGCGGATGCTGCACGACGCGACCGGCGTGCACCTGATGCGCGGTGCGCGCTGGAGCGAGGCCGACGCGGGCACCAACGCGATGGGCACCGCGCTCGCTGTCGACCACTCCTTGCAGGTGTTCAGCGCTGAGCATTTCGCGACGCCGGTGCACGGCTGGACCTGCAGCGCGGCGCCGCTGCACGATCCGGTCAGCGGCGAGCTGCTCGGCGTCCTGGATCTCTCCGGGCCGTTGCAGACCGCGCACCCGCACTCGCTCGCGCTGGTGACGGCGGCGGCGCGGATGGTCGAGGCGGTGCTGCTGGCCGAGGCGGCGGAGCGTGCGGCACGCGAGGCCGAGCAGGCCCGGACCTTCGCGCTGGCTCCGCGGCCGCGGGCCGCGGCGCCTGAGGTCGCGCTGCGCGTGTTGGGTCGCGATCGCGCCGAGGTCGACCTCGGCGGGACGGTCGTCACGCTCTCGCGGCGCCACAGCGAGTTGCTGGTCTTGCTCGCACTGCGTCCGGAGGGCATGTCGGCCGAGGAGGTCGCCATCGCCACGCACGGCGACTTCGGCAAGCCGGTGACCGCGCGCGCCGAGCTCTCGCGGCTGCGGCGCATCCTCGGGCAGCGGCTGCTGGCCGAGCCCTACAGATTGCACGCGCCCCCGCGCGCGGACTTCCTCGTCGCGGGCGAGCTCGCCGGCGCCGGAGCGCTGCGCGCCGCGCTCGACGCCTATCCCGGCCCGCTGCTCCCGCGCTCCGAACTGCCGCTGATCGTCGAGGCGCGCGAGAGCCTCGACCATCGTGTGCGCTCCGCGATCCTGCGCTCCGGCACCGCCGACCTGCTGCACCGCTGGGTCCACTCCGTCGCCGGCCGCGACGACCTCCAGGCCTGCCGTCAGCTCGTCGCCGTCCTGCCCCAGGACGACGACCGCCGCCCCGCGGCGCTCTCGCACCTGCGCCGGCTGGTCCTGACCGACTGAGCCTCAGTCAAACTGCCGCGGCTCGGCCACGGCCCACTCGTACAAGAACTCGTCGGGGCTGAGGCGGTCGAGGTCGCGGATCAGCGCCTCGGCCATGCGGCGGCGCTGGCGTGCGGTGCAGTCCCAGAAGAGTACGCCCTCGCCCTGGTCGCGATCGACGACTTCGATCGTGTCGCGGACGACGAGCACGTCATAGCGGGAGCGGGCCCTCACGAGATCCTCACCGTATCTAGGGCGGCGTCCCCTTCCAGCAAGGTCTCCTGCGGCGTCCAGACCGTCGGGCACGACACGACCCCGCGGGCGACGGCCAGCGCGGTCGCCTCATCCAGGACACGGCCGACCGCATCGCGCTCGATCGCCTGCAGGACCGCGCGCGGGTGCATCTCGCACGCCGACGCGGCGATCAGCACCACGTCGGTGTCGCCGAGGTCCGCGCCACCGGCATAGGCCTGCCGGAAGGCCGCCAGCGCGAAGGCCACGACGCGCCCGATCTGCTTGGCGTAGGTCGCCGCGCGCAGCGCCAGCTCGCTGTCGAAGGCCGGCGGCCAGCGCAGGCCCTGGAGCACCCGGGTCGCCGCCACCCGCTCGATCTCGGACCGCGCGATGTCGCGCTCCTCCGCGCAGCGGAAGCCGTCGTCCCACGCGCGGGGCGCGCGGATCGGGATCCACTCCGCCGCGAACGGCAGCGTCTGGATCACTCGCTCGGCGGCGAGATACGCCTCCGGCGAGGAGAAGTCGAAGTAGAAGGCCGCCCGCTCCTCCGGCTCGTCGCCGCCGTGCTGGGTGACCTCGACGCCCACGGCTATTCCGCCGCGCTCAGCCGTGGATGAGCCAGCCGTCGGCGGCGCGCGCAGCCTCCATCACGCCTTCTGACAGGGTCGGGTGGCCGTGGATGATGCGTGCGACCTCGGGGTAGCCGCCCTCGAGCAGCTTGGCGTTGACGAGCTCCTGGATCAGCTCGGTGGCGCGGGTGCCGACGATGTGGCCGCCGATCATCTCGCCGTACTTCTTGTCGCCGATGATCTTGATGACGCCGGTGCGGTCGCCGTAGACCGTGCCCGCGCCGACCGCGCCGTACTGGACCTTGCCGACGGTGACGTCATAGCCCTGCTCGCGCGCCTGCTCCTCCGTGAGCCCGAACGAGCCGACGTTGGGCGTGCAGAACGTCGCGCGCGGGATGTCTGAGTAGGAGATCGGATGCGTCTTCAGCCCGGCCGCGTCCTCGACGGCGATGATGCCTTCGTCTGACGCCTTGTGCGCGAGCGCGGGACCCGGGACGAGGTCGCCGATGGCATACACCTTGGGTCGCGAGGTACGCAGCGCGCCGTCGACCTTGATCAGGCCGGCGTCGGTCAGCTCGATGCCCGCCACGTCCAGGCCAAGCGCTGCGACATCCGGCCCGCGGCCCGCGGCGATGACGACCCAGTCAGCCTCCTGGCCTTCGTAGAAGGTGCCGACCTTGACCTCGATGCCCTGCTTCTTGAAGCCGCGCGCGGCGGCCTTGGAGATGTCGGCGTCCTCGGTCGGCAGCACGCGGTCCAGGCCCTCGTACAGCGTGACCTGCGTGCCGAGGCGCTGGTAGGCGCTGGCGATCTCGGTGCCCGACGCACCCGCGCCGATGACGACCATGGTGGCCGGCAGCTCGGTCAGCGCCCAGGCCTCCTCGGTGCCGATGACGTTGCCGCCGAAGTCCAGCCCGGGCAGCGGCTTCTTGACGCTGCCGGTCGCCAGGATCACGCCCTTCTCGGCCTTGTACACCGTGTCGCCGACCTTGACGTCGCCGTCGGCCGTCAGCGAGGCCTCGCCGGAGATGACCTCGACGCCGTTCTTCTTGAACAGCCCGGAGACGCCGCCGGTCAGGGTCGAGATGACCTTCTTGCGCCGCTCGCCGATCGCGCCGAAGTCGACCGTCGGCTCGGTGCCGTTGAGCGAGATTCCGTACTCGCCGGCCTCGCGGACCTCGGTCAGGATGTCGGCGCTGCGCAGCACCGCCTTGGCCGGGATGCACGCGTAGTTCAAACAGCGGCCGCCGACCACGTCGTCGCGTTCGATCACCGCCGTGCGCAACCCAAGCTGCGCGGATCGGACCGCGGCGACGTAGCCGCCGGGACCCGAGCCGATGACGATGATGTCGAAGCTTTCGGCCATGCCTCGCAATGTAGCGAACGGGTGGTAGGACCCTACCTGCGGTCAGGCGGGCCGATCGAGCGGCACCTGGAGCCGTGCGAGAACCCGCACGAGCTTCCAGAACAGCCAGCCCGCGGGGACGATCACGCCGAAGCTCAGCGCGACGTCACCGATCGACGACGCACGCAGCAAGAAGAGGAAGAAGAAGACCACCAAGATCGCCAGCAGGATCTGGAAGAGCAGGACCGCGATGTAGCGCTTGGTCCACATGCCCCAGGCCGCGGCGAACATCAGCGCGCAGTAGACGAGCAGCGTGCCGGCGCCGCCCCGGCCGCTGTGGCCGGTGGCCGCGAGCACGAGGTTGACGATGCCGAGCAGGATCGCGGTCGCGACCGCGACGACCAGCGGCGTGGGCCGCTCGCCGGGCGCGATCGGATCCAGCGCGGCGCGGATCTCGACGTTGCGCTCCTCGGAGCTCTTGCGCGGGCGCCGGACGCCCGGAGGGCCTTCGTCGAGCGCGTGCGCCAGACGGCGCGTGACCGCCTCGGGATCCTCGGCCTCGGCGATCGCCCGCACGATCGCGGCGCGGTTGGCGCCCGCGGCCATCACCGTGGTGATGGTCGCCTCGTCGACGCCGCCGATCGCGAACCACGGCACCTTGGCGTTGCGCGCCGCGTAGGTGACCAGCTCCAGGCCGACGGCGGGGCGGCCGGGTTTGGTCGGCGTCGTGTGGACTGGGCCGACGCCGATGTAGTCGGCCACCGCGCCGGCGTCGACCTGCTCGGGGCTGTGGGTGGACTGGCCGACGAGCGCGTCGGGCCCGGCGACGGCGCGGGCCTGCGCGACCGACACGTCGTCCTGGCCCACGTGCACGCCATCGGCGCCCGTCGCCGCCACGAGGTCGGGCCGGTCGTTGAGGATGAACAGCGCGCCCGCGACCTCGCACCACTCGCGCGCGACCGTGGCCGCTTCGAGGATCTCCTCGTCAGACGCGTCCTTGCAGCGCAGCTGGAAGACGTCGACGCCGCCGCGCAGCGCGGGCGCGAGGACCTCCTCGAGCGGCCGGCCGCCGGGCGTCGCGTCGCAGACGAGGTACAGCCGCGCGTGGGCGAGGCGCTGGCGTCGGCGCTCCAGGAGGGACATCGGCGCGCAGTCTGGCAAGCGCGCGGCGCGGCTGCGGGGCGATAC
>JBEVLC010000241.1:0-5750 GCA_040509415.1 Baekduia sp.
CGGCTGGTCGTCGGGCGGCCCTAGGCCCCCAGTACCTCGACCTCGACCACGTCGTCGGTCGACGTAGCCGCCCCGGGGGCCGGGAACAGCTCGGCAACGCAGTAGGGGCACACCGACGGGGCGCTGTGCGGGGTGACCGCGTAGCTCGCGAGTCCGCAGCTAGGACAGAGGACGTGAGGCACTCGCTCTTAAGTACGGGCAGACGATCGATTTGTGACGGGGTAGGTGAACGTCGTGACCGCGATCTGACGCGTGCGCGCCGTTGGCCGTTGTGGCAGATGCGCGCCAAGAACTTGGGCCTGCATGGCCGAGCTGTTCGCGGGACGCTTCCGGCCGGGTACCGTTGTCCAAGACGACGGACATGCCTGCCGGATCGGATAAGACGAAAGGGAGGGCTCTTCGATGGCGACGACCGCCGAGACGAGCAACGCCGAGCTTCAGCAGCTCGCCAAGCGTCACCTGTGGATGCACTTCAGCCGCATGGGCGCCTACGAGGACGGGGCGGAGGTCCCGATCATCGTCCGCGGCGACGGCTGTCACGTCTTCGACCAGCACGGCAAGCGCTACCTCGACGGCCTCAGCTCGCTCTTCTGCACCAACATCGGCCACGGTCGCGCCGATGTGGCGCAGGCCGGCGCCGATCAGGCGAAAGAGCTCGGCTTCTTCACCAACTGGAGCTACGCGCATCCGCGCGCCATCGAGCTGGCCGCCAAGATCTCCGAGCTCGCGCCCGGCGACTTGAACCGCGTCTTCTTCACCAGCGGCGGCAGCGAGGCCGTCGAGTCCGCGCTGAAGCTGGCCCGCCAGTACCACAAGCTCCGGGGCAACGGGACCAAGTACAAGGTCATCGCGCGCGAGACCGCCTACCACGGCACGACGATGGGCTGCCTGACCGCGACCGGCATCCCAGGCCTGCGCGCGCCCTTCGAGCCGCTGCCGGCGGGCGGCTGCCACGTGCCCAACACCAACACCTACCGGCTGCCCGACGGCCACGACCCCGCCGACCTGGCCGAGGCGATCGCGCGCCGCATCGAGTTCGAAGACCCGAGCACGGTCTCGGCGATCATCTTGGAGCCGGTCCAGAATGCCGGGGGGTGCTTCGTGCCGCCGGAGGGGTACTTCCAGCGCGTGCGTGAGATCGCCGATCACTACGACGTCCTCTTGATCTCCGACGAGGTCATCTGCTCGTGGGGCCGGCTCGGTGAGTGGTTCGGCGCTCAGCGCTACGACTACCAGCCCGACATCATCACGACGGCCAAGGGCATCACCTCGGCCTACGCGCCGATGGGCGCGGTGATCGCCTCCGACGCGGTCTTCGAGCCGTTTGCGCATGGCACGGCTTCGTTCACCCATGGCCTCACGTTCGGCGGCCACCCGGTCGCCGCCGCGGTCTCGCTCGCCAACATCGCGGTCTTCGAGGACGAGAACATCCTCGACAACGTGCGGGCCAACGAGCCCGCGCTGCGGTCGATGCTGGACTCGCTGCGCGACATCCCGATCGTCGGCGACGTTCGCGGCGCCGGCTACTTCCAGGCCATCGAGCTGGTCAAGAACCAGGCGACCAAGTTGTCGTTCAACGACGAGGAGTCCGAGACGCTGCTGCGCGGCTACCTCTCGAGCGCGCTCTTCGAGCGCGGCCTGATCTGCCGCGCCGACGACCGTGGCGATCCGGTCATCATGCTCTCCCCGCCGCTGATCGCCGGCCCTGAGCAGTTCGCGGAGATCGAGGGCGTGCTGCGCCCGGTCCTCGAAGAGGCCTCACGAAGGATGCACGTCGTCTGATGCTCACCGTCCGCGAGCTCTTGCGAGACCTGGAGGTCTGCGTCCTCACGGGGGAGCCGAACCTCGACGCGCCCGTGCGCTGGGTGCACATCTCCGAGCTCGCGGACCCGACGCCGTGGCTGTCGGGCGGTGAGTTGCTGCTGACGACCGGGCTGTCGCTGTCGACCGACGAGGAGCAGCGCGCCTACGTCGCGCGGCTGGCCGACCACGGCCTCGCGGGGCTTGGCTTTGGCGTCGGCTTCGGCCACGAGCGGGTGCCGAAGGCACTGGTCGAGGCGGCGGCCGAGCGCGACTTCCCCGTCATCGAGATCCCCTACGACACGCCGTTCATCGCCGTCACCGAGAAGGCGTTCGCGCGGCTGGTCAACGAGCAGTACGCGCTGCTGCAGCGCTCGATCGCCGTCCAGGAGCGCCTGCAGCGGATCGTGCTCTCCGAGCGCGGACTCGACGCGATCGCCGCGGCGCTCGCGACGCTGATCGGCGGGACGGTCGTGGTCTTCGACGGCCGCGGCGAGCCGCAAGCGCGCCACCTCTTCCGGCGCGAACTGCCCGACGACGCGCTGGCCGCCGTCGGCGCCGAGCTGCGTGAGCGCGCGCGCCGGACCGAGGCGCGCGGCTTCGTTCCCTCGCACCCCGACCTGGCGCCGCGGGCGCTGGCGCTGCCGATCGCCGGCGCAGAGACGACCGGGCTGCCGCAGGCCTGGCTGGTTGCGGTCAAGGACTCCGGCGGCCTGTCGGAGTTCGACCGCGTCGTCTTGCACCAGGCGGTCACCGTCGTCGCGCTGGAGCTGCTGCGTCGCCACGTCGCCTCCTCGACCGAGCGCCGGCTGGCCGGCGACGTGCTCTCCGAGCTGGTCAACGGCGCGGTCTCGGGCTCGGACCTCACCCGGCGCCTGGAGCCGTTTGGCCTTGGCGGCCGTGTGACGGCGCTCGTGCTGTCGCCGCCGGCGCGGACCGGCGGCAAGGGCGGCGGGCTGGAGGCCTGCGAGGCGGCGCTGGCCGGTGCGCTGCGCGACGAGGCCGTCAGCGGTCTGGTCGCCACGTCCAACACCCACGTCTGCGCGCTGCTGCCCGGCTTCCTGGACGAGGAGCTCTTCGAGCTCTCCCAGCGCGTGCTGGATCGCGTCGTCGCCAAGATGGGCACCGTGCCGGCGGCCGGGGCGGGGCGCGCGGTGGCCGCCGGGGACGCGCGTCGCGCCTACCACGAGGCGCGCTGCGCGTTGGAGGCGCGCACGCTCGGCCGGCCGGTTGGCGCGACCGAGGCCAACGGCAACGGCAACGGCTCCACCAGCGCGAAGCCGACGGTTGCGACCTACCGCGACCTCGGCTCCTTCCAGTTGTTGTTGTCCTTGCAGGACTCCGACGCGTTGCGGCTGTTCTGCGAGTCCCTGCTCGGCCCGATCGAGTCGGGCGAGGGCCACTACGGCGGCGAGCTGATGCGCTCGCTGGAGGCCTTCATCGAGTGCAACGGGCAGTGGGAGGCGGCCGCACGGCGGCTGTACTGCCATCGCCACACGCTGCGGTACCGCATTCGCAAGATCGAGGAGCTGACGGGGCGCGACCTCGCCAGCGCTCGCGATCGCATCGAGTTCTGGCTGGCGCTGCGGGGCCGCGAGCTCGTCGGATAGTCCCCTACCCAGAGAGGCACGAGAAGGCCATGAAGGTCGGCGTCCCGACGGAGATCAAGACAGACGAGTACCGCGTGGCGATCACGCCCGCCGGTGTGCGCGAGCTGGTCGATCGCGGTCATGAGGTGCTGATCCAGCACGGCGCGGGGGAGGGGTCGGCGATCGCCGACGTCGAGTACGCCGAGCAGGGCGCGGCGATCGTGCCGGACGCGGCGGCCGTGTTCGCGGGCAGCGACATGGTGGTCAAGGTCAAGGAACCCCAGCCGGTCGAGGTCGCGATGCTCGAGCCGCGCCACACGCTGTTCACCTACTTGCACCTGGCGCCCGATCCCGAGCTGACCCAGTCGCTGCGCGCCTCGGGCGCGACCTGCATCGCCTATGAGACCGTGACCGATCGCAACGGGCGGCTGCCCTTGCTGGCGCCGATGAGCGAGGTCGCCGGCAAGATCGCCACGCAGGCCGGCGCGTTCATGCTGGAGAAGCCGCTCGGCGGTCGCGGGCTGCTGCTCGGTGGCGTGCCCGGAGTCGCGGCGGGCAAGGTGATGGTCATCGGTGGCGGAGTGGTCGGCCTGACGGCGGCGGAGATCGCGATCGGGATGGGCGCCGAGACCTATGTCTATGACCGCTCGATCGACCGGCTGCGGGAGCTGGACTTCCTGCTCAACAACCGTTGCTCGACGGTCTTCTCGACCACGCTGTCGATCGAGAAGATGCTCCCGGAGGTCGACCTCGTCATCGGCGCCGTCCTCGTCCACGGCGCCAAGGCGCCGCACGTCATCACCCGCGCACAGCTGAGCCTGATGAAGTCCCACGCGGTCCTCGTCGACGTCTCGATCGACCAGGGCGGCTGCTTTGAGACCTCGCGGCCGACGACGCACAGCAACCCGACCTACGAGGTCGACGGCGTGACCCACTACTGCGTGGCCAACATGCCGGGCGCGGTGCCGATCACCTCGACCTTCGCGCTGACCAACGCGACGATGCCTTACGTGCTCAAGCTCGCCGAAGAGGGCGTCCACGCCGCGCTGGAGTCCGACTCCGGCTTCCTGGCCGGCCTCAACGTCGCCGCGGGCGAGGTCACCTACGCCCCGGTCGCCGCCGACCAGGCGCTGACCGCCGTCGATCCGCTCGCCGCGCTGGCCAAGGTGCCCGCCGCCGCGTGAGCGCCGTCCCGCCCGCCCAGGATCGAACCCGGTTGTCCCTCGCGCGCGGGAAGCTGTGCGCGGACGACCAAGCCCCATCGTCAGGGCCGCAACCGGACAACACCCGAACGCTTGCTACCATCCCGCGCCGCATGCCCACCACGAGCCAACTCGTCCGCAAGGGTCGCAAGCCCAAGCCGCGCAAGATGTCCACCCCCGGTCTCAAGTCCGGCAAGGGCAACAAGAAGAAGCAGGCCGCCCCGCAGCGCCGCGGCGTCTGCACCCGTGTCTACACGACGACGCCCAAGAAGCCGAACTCCGCGCTTCGCAAGGTCGCCCGTGTGCGGATCACCGGCTCGGTCGAAGTCACCTCTTACATCCCCGGCGAGGGCCACAACCTGCAGGAGCACTCCGTCGTGCTCGTGCGTGGTGGCCGCGTCAAGGATCTCCCGGGCGTGCGCTACAAGGTCATCCGCGGCACGCTGGACGCCTCCGGTGTGACGGATCGCAAGAAGAGCCGTTCCATGTACGGCGTCAAGAAGAAGTAGAGGCCGAATGCCCCGCCGCTCCGCAGCAACCATCCGGCCGATCGAGCCGGATCCCGTCCACCGCTCCCGCCTGGTCACCCAGGTGGTCAACACGGTCATGCTCGACGGCAAGAAGAGCACCGCCGAGCGGATCGTGTACGACGCGCTCGCCATCATCGGCGAGAAGACGGGCAAGGACCCGATCGAGCAGCTCGAGGCGGCGCTCAAGGCGCTGACCCCGGCGCTGGAGGTCCGCTCCCGCCGCGTCGGCGGCGCGACCTACCAGGTCCCCGTCGAGGTCCCGCCGCGCCGCTCCCGCACCCTCGCGGTCCGCTGGCTCGTCGAGTTCGCCCGCCAGCGCCGCGAGAAGACGATGGCCCAGCGCCTCGCCAACGAGCTGATGGACGCCATCAACTCCCAAGGCGGCGCCTACAAGCGCAAGGACGACATCTACCGCATGGCGCAGGCCAACAAGGCCTTCGCTCACTACCGCTGGTGACCACGATGGCGGTGACGAAGGGAGCAGTCGCCCTCGACCATGTGCGCAACATCGGGATCATGGCCCACATCGACGCGGGCAAGACCACGACGACCGAGCGCATCCTCTACTACACGGGGCGCACGTACAAGATGGGCGAAGTGCACGAGGGTGCGGCCGTGATGGACTGGAT
>JBEVLC010000242.1:0-4880 GCA_040509415.1 Baekduia sp.
CACATCGGCCACCTTCGTGCGCCCGCCGCGCTGGGGCCGCTGCGTGAGCGCCACACGTGGTCGGCCTCGCAGCTGGAGGTCTGGGCTTCGTGCCCAGTGAAGTGGTTCGTCGAGCGCCACCTGCGCCCGGAGGCGCTCGTGCCCGATCCCGAGCCGATGATCCGCGGCGAGCTGGCCCACCGTGTCCTGGAGCACGCGCTGTCCTCGCTCGCCGAAGATGGTGGACTTTCCCCGGCGCGGCTGCCCGAGGCCCGCGCGCTCGTGCGCTCCGCGCTGGACGAGCACCGCGACGACTTCAAGATCTCCCCGAACCCCGAGCGGTTGCGCAGCGCGCTGCGCCGTCTGGAGGTCGACCTCGTCCGCTACATCGAGTTCGCCGCCCACGCCGGCAGCGCCTTCGCACCGGCGCACTTCGAGGTCAAGTTCGGCCAGGCCGAGGATCCGTTCGGACCGCTGGAGCTCGACGGCGGCGCGCTGCGTCTGGCCGGCCGGATCGACCGCATCGACGTCGACGCGAGCGGTCGTGAGGCGATCGTCTACGACTACAAGGGCAAGACCGCGACCGCGCAGGCCAAGTGGCTGGAGGAGGGCAAGCTCCAGATCGCGCTCTACCTGCTGACCGTGCGCCATGTCCTAGGACTTGAGCCGGTCGGTGGCCTCTACCAGCCGCTCGGTGGGACCGAGGCGCGCCCGCGCGGGGCGGTCTTGAAGGACGCCGACCAGGGGCTGCAGGCGTTCGGCACCGACCGCGTGGACGAGGAGCGTCTGGAGGAGCTGCTGGCCGCGTGCGCCGATGCGGCGCGCACCGCGGTCGCCGAGATCCGCGCCGGGGCGCTGGAGCCCGCTCCCGAGCGCTGCGCCTACACCGGCGGCTGCGCGCACCCCACGATCTGTCGCTGCGTGAGCGCATGACCGGCATGTTGCATGACAACGGCCGGATGGTCGGGCGTGGTGGCCTGCCGTTCACCGCCGAGCAGGCCGAGGCGATCGCCCGTCGCGAGGGGCCGCTGCTGCTGTCGGCCAACGCCGGCTCGGGCAAGACGTCGGTGTTGAGCGAGCGCTTCGTGCGCTCGGTCCTGGAGGACGAGGTCGAGCCGGGCCGGATCCTGGCGATCACGTTCACCGACAAGGCCGCGGGGGAGCTGCGCACGCGGGTCCGCGGGCGCTTCGTGGAGCTGGGTCGCCGTGACCGTGCACGCGACCTCGACGCGGCGTGGATCTCCACCTTCCACGGTCTCTGCGCGCGGATCCTGCGCGCCCACGCGGTCCGCGCGGGGCTCGACCCCGCCTTCACGGTCCTGGAGGAGGCCGAGGCGCGCGATATCCGCGGTACCGCGTTTGAGCGCGCGCTGGCCGACTTCCTGGCCGACGATCGCGCCGAGACGCTCGATCTCGTCGCGGCCTACGGCGTCGACGCGCTGGCGCTGCGCATCACGACGGCCCACGACCAGCTGCGCAGCTCTGGGCAGACGCGCCCGCGGCTGCCGACCGTGATTGTCGCCGAGGCCGATCCCGCCGCGCTGGCGGCCGCGCTGGAGCGCGCCGACGCCGAGCTCGCGCCCGACGACGAGCGCCGCAGCGTCGTCGGCGCCCGCACCGCGCTGTCGCGCTGCCGTGAGTTGTTGTCGCGGTTGGCCGATGGCGAGTCCCCCGCGCTGTCGGCGCTCGACGGCGCCACGTTCAAGCCGGGCAACACCAAGGCCTTGCAAGGGGATGGCTGCACGGCGTACCTGGAAGCGTTGGACGCCTTCGCCGGTGCTTGGCGCGATGCGCTCGCCGCTGCCGCCATCGTGCTCCTCGACGAGTTGTTGGTGCGCTACGCCGACGCCTATGCGGAGGGCAAGCGGGCGCGCGCAGCGCTGGACTTCGATGACCTGGAGCTGCTCGCGCGCGACCTGCTGCGCGACACGCCGGCGATCCGCGCGAGCTACGCCGAGCGCTTCGAGCGCGTGATGGTCGACGAGTTCCAGGACACCAACGTCACGCAGTTGAGCTTGTTGGAGTTGTTGGGCACCGACCGCTTCGTCGTCGGCGACGAGCTGCAGTCGATCTACAGCTTCCGGCACGCCGATGTGCGGATCTTCCGGGCCCAGCGCGCGGCGCTGGCCGAGGCCGGCGCGGCCGCCGAGCTGGCCGCCAACTTCCGCAGCCGCCCGGACATCCTCGGCGTCCTGGACGCGGCGATGGGCCCGCTGCACGGCGCCGCGCACGTGCCGTTCACCGCCGCGCGCGAGGACCCGGGCCCGCCCACCCAGCCCGGCACGCCGCTCGTCGAGCTGCTGCTGCTCGACGCCGAGGCGGTCGAGGCGTGGCCGCCGGAGCTGCTGGCGTCGCTGCCGCAGGCGGCGGCCAAGCGCCGCGCCGAAGCACGTGTCGTGGCGGCCAGGATCGCCGAGCTGGTGCGCGACGAGGGCGTGCCGGCATCCGACATCGTGGTCTTGCTGCGTGCGGCGACCGACATGGCCGTCTTCGAGCGAGCGATCGAGGAGCAGGGGCTGTCGACGCTCGCCGCCGGCGGCCGCGGCTATTGGGGCCGTCAGCAGGTGCTCGACCTCTGCGCCTACCTCGGCGCGCTGGCCAACCCGCGCGACGAGCTGGCGTTGTTGGGGTTGTTGGCGTCGCCGCTGGTCGGGCTGAGCGCCGACGGCCTGGCGATCCTGGCGCGCACGGCGCGGCCCGGCGCCCGGTGGGATGCGCTGGCGGCGGCCTTCGCACGGCCGGGCAGGGGAGAGGACGACGACTGGCACCTAGACGTTGCATCGCAACGTTCAGGTGCCATCGACGGAGAGGGATCGCTGCGCGACCTGCTGCCCGACGCCGACCGTGACGCGCTGGCCAACTTCTGCTCGTGGTTCGCGGGCGAGCGCGAGCAGGCCCCGCGCCGCGGGCTCGACGTCCTGCTGCAGCGCGTCATCGACAAGCAGGGCTACGACCTCCACGTGCTCGGCCTGCCCGGCGGGCGGCGCCGCTGGGCCAACGTGCTCAAGCTCCAGCGGCTCGCGGCCGGCTTCGAGAGCCGTCGTGGCCGCGACGTGCGCGGGCTGATCGATCTCGCGACCGCTGAGCTGGAGGCTCAGGCGCGCGAGACCGACGCGCCCGTCGAGCTCGGCGATGCGACCGCGATCAGGTTGATGACCATGCACGCGGCCAAGGGCCTGGAGTTCCCGGTCGTCGTGATCGCCGACCTCGGCCGCTCCGGTCGCAACGACACCGACGACCTGCTCGTGCGCGAGGGCCGCGTCGGCCTGCGGCTGCGCACGATCGACGGGGCGTCGGCCAAGACGCTGGACTGGGAGGCGCTGCGTGAGGAGCAGCAGACCGCCGACCTGGAGGAGGAGCGTCGCATCCTGCACGTCGCGATGACACGCGCCGAGGAGCGGCTGATCCTCAGCGGCACCTTCGACCCGGACAAGTGGCTTGGCGCGCCGCAGCCCGCCGTGGCGCCGCTGCGCTGGCTCGCGCCGCGGCTGGTGACGGGCCTCGAAGGACTGCTCGCCGAGGCGCCCGAGGCGACCCCGACCCTCGGCGACCCCGACCCGGCCGCGCCGCGCGAGCGCGTCGCCGTCCGCGTGCACCGCGAGCCGCCGCCGGAGATCCTCGCCACACCCGCGCCGATCGCGGCAGAGGCCGCGGGCCCAGGCGTGCCCGAGCCGGCAGCGGAGGCCCCCGGCGCGCAGCTCGCCCTTGACCTCTTCGCCACGCCGAAGCCGCCGCCCCGTCGCGTCTACGCGGAGCCCACGCCACCTTTGGGTGGGCCTGTCCAGCGCGACCACGTCACGTCAGCCAGGCCCACCCCCGCTGTCCCGGCCGCCCGCGCCCCGATCGCCACACCACCGCGCCCGCTGCCCGCCACGTTGTCCTACACCTCGCTGGCGGCCTATGACCGCTGCGCCTACCGCTGGTACCTGGAGCGGATCCTGCGGCTGCCGCGTGACGACAGCGGCGGGCCCGCGCTGGCCCGCGCCGAGCGGCCAGCCGGCCCGATCCCCGACGGCCTCGACGCCCTCACCCGCGGATCGCTCGCCCACGTCCTGCTCGAGGAGCTGGACTTCGCCGCGCCCACAGCGCCGACCGAAGACGCCGTCCGCGAGGCCGCGCGGCTGATGGAGGCCGAGCTGACCGACGCCGACGTCACCGACCTCCAGGCGCTCGTCGCCGCCTTCGCCGACGGCCCGCTCGCGGCGCGCCTCGCCGGCGCCACCGACGTCCGCCGCGAGCACGGCTTCGTCGTCGGGCTCGGCGACGACAGCGCGCCGCTGCTCAACGGCATCATCGACGTCCTCGCCTTCGAGGACGGCGGCGGCGCGCTCGTGGTCGATTACAAGTCCGACGTCGTCGCGCCTGACGCCGACCTCGAGGCGCTCGTCGAGGCCGACTACGGCGCCCAGCGGCGCATCTACGCACTCGCCGCGTTGGGCGCAGGCGCCGCTGACGTCGAGGTCGCGCATCTGTTCCTGGCTCGCCCGGCTGAGCCGGCCACCGTCGTCTATGACCGCAACGACCTGCCGCGGCTGCGCGAGGAGCTCGACGCGCTCGTCGCCGGGATTGCTGCTGGGCGTTTTACGCCGACGACCAGGCCGCATCGCGCGCTCTGTCTCACCTGCCCGGGGCGTCGCGCGTTGTGTCATCACCCGGAGGAGCTGACGCTGCGCGAGGAGCCGGCGCCGGTGGTGTAGGGACTGGGTGGCGGTTGCGCGGCGTGTCATGTCGTCCGTGGACCGGGCTTGCGTGGCGCACCCATGGCGCTCAGCGCTCACCGTGGTCGGGGTGCGTAGCGTGGTCCGGGGCACCGAGGGGACGAAGCCGTCGTGGCTCGTGGCGTCATCGGCGTTCCGCGCGAGAGCTCGCGGGACGAGTGGGCGATCCGCGTGGCGAGGTCC
>JBEVLC010000243.1:0-19708 GCA_040509415.1 Baekduia sp.
CGCCTGGACACCCCAGGCGGAGGCGGCCACGGCAAGGCCTAGTCCATCTCCGGGGCGCCGTGCAGGACGCCGATCGTCTTGCCCTCGGGCTCGTTGAAGAGGCCGAGCGTCAGCCCGCCCATGATCGTCTCGGGGCCGAAGACGCGCGTGCCACCGAGGCTCTCGGCCTTGGCCAGCGCGGTCTCGACATCGTCGACCTGGACGTAGACGGTCACGTAGCCCTCCGAGCCGCCCATCGCGCCGCCGATGCCGCCCGCGATCCCGCGACCGATGTCGTTCTCGCCCGGGTCGGTCAACCCGTAGTTCATGGGGTTGTCGCTGTTGATGCTCCAGCCGAACAGGTCGGCGAAGAACTGCTTGGTCTTGTCACCGTCCTTGCCGATGATCTCGAAATGCACGACGGGGTTGGCCATGGTCGCTCCTCGATACTGCGTTACGGATGGCGTGATGCTCTCGAAGACGCGGCACCTGGCGCAAACTCATCGCAGCGCGACGACGACACCGCGTGCGGCGCTCTCGCGCGCCGCCTCCAGCAGCCCCAGCACGCCAACCGCCTCGGCCGCCGTCACGGGCGGCGCAACCGTGCCACCGCTGCGGATCGCGGCCACGACGCCCTCATAGAGCGCCACCCACCGCCCCGGCTCCATCGTCAGCCGCTCCCCCATGCCGCCCGAGCCGTCATGCAGCGTTGCCTCCAGCCCGGGATCGCGCAGACCAAAGCCAGGATCTCGTGGCGACGCCCCGGCGCGCAGCGCCGCCTCCTGCGGATCCAGGCCAAGGGACACGAACGTCGCCTCGTTGCCCACGGCCCGCAGACGCGGCGGCGCGTCGGCGCCATGCATCCCAGCCCAGAGGTGTGAGCGCGCGCCGCCCTCGTGGGTCAGCGCGACGAAGAGATCGTCCTCCACCACCGCGCCCGGGCGCCGCACGTCGAGCTCGGCGTACACGGCGCTCACCGGTCCCAGCAGTTGCACGGCCTGGTCGACGAGGTGGCTGCCGAGGTCCAGCAGCAGCCCGCCGCCGTCGGCCGGGTCGCCGTCCTCGCGCCACGCGCCCTCCTTGAGCTGCGGACGCCAGCGATCGAAGCGGGACTCCAGCCGCAGCACACGCCCCAGGCGGCCCTCCTCGCGCACCCGGCGTAGCGTCAGGAAGTCGTCGTCCCAGCGCCGGTTGTGGAAGACCGCCAGGACGACGCCCGCCGTCGCCGCCTGCGCCGCCAGCGCCCGCGCCTGCCCGCTTGTGACCGCCAACGGCTTGTCGACGACAACGTGCTTGCCCGCAGCGAGCGCCGTCTGCGCGAGGTCGACGTGAGCGCGGTTCGGCGAGGCCACCACGACGAGGTCGACGTCGGCCACGACGTCGGTCAACGCGTCGACCGCGATCACGCCGGGAGCGCTCGCCGCCAGCTGCGCGCGGCGCCCCGGATCACGCGTGACGACCGCGTGCAGCGCCAGCCCGTCGGTCGCGGCGATCAGCGGTGCGTGGAGGCCCGCGCCCGCCCCGCCGTACCCGACAAGCGCGACGCGCAGCGCTGCGACAGGGCTCCTCGCATCGACCATGACAATCACGCTACCCGCCGCGGTAAGGGGTCACCGCAGCGGAGTAAGGGGTCAGGCCCCTTAGATCGCACCGTCCGCCCGATGCGACGGGCCCGTCTCAGGCGCAAGATGCTGTCCATGCTCTCCCTCCTCAACCAGCCTCTCGCCGCCGTTCGCGACGAGGACGCCATGCGCGCCGGCCGGCGGAGCCGACCCCTGCCGCGCATCCCTCAGCGTGCGGCCCTCCTCGGTCGGCTCCGTGGTCGGCGCGACACGCGTCTGCACGCGGCCCACGCGTAGGACGTGGATCCGCAGACCATCGACCTCTTCTCCCGCGCACGTGTGCGGGAACATGGCCCGGGCATGCCGGCTCGGGTCACCAGCGACGCGTTCATCGGCCGCCGCGATCAGCTCGCGGCGCTCGAGGGCGCGCTGGCCGCCGTGGGCTCCTCGTGCGCCGCGGCGGGGATCGTGTTCGTCGCCGGAGAGTCCGGCGTCGGCAAGAGCCGCCTCACCGACCACTTCGCCGACCGCGCCGCGGCCGGCGGAGCACGGGTCCTGTGGGGCGACTGCATCGACCTGGGCGACAGCGAGGTCCCCTATGCGCCGATCGTCTCGGCGCTGCGCTCGCTCGTCCGGGAGGGCCACCCCGTGTTCGGCGCGCTCGGCCCCGCGCGCGCCGAGCTGGCCCGTCTCCTCCCCGAGCTCGGCACTCCCGGCGACCTGCTGGTCGAGCCCTACCTCGGCAGCGCCCAAGGGCGCCTGTTCGAGCTGCTGCTAGGGCTCTTCGAGCGGCTCGCCGAGGAGTCGCCGGTGCTGCTCGTCATCGAGGACCTCCACTGGGCCGACCGCTCCACGCGCGACTTCCTCTCGTTCCTGTCGCGCAACATCTGCCGCCAGCGGCTGCTGGTCGTCTCGACCTTCCGCGTCGACGAGTTGCACCGGCGCCATCCGCTGCGCCCGTTCCTCGCCGAGATCGAGCGCACCGAGGCGGCCTCGCGGATCGCGATCGAGCGCTTCAGCCGCGAGGAGCTCGGCGCGCAGCTGGCCGCCATCCTCGGCGCGACGCCCGACGGCGAGCTGCTCGAGCGCGTCTATGCCCGCAGCGAGGGCAACCCGCTCTTTGCCGAGGAGATCCTCGCCGCCGAACGCGAGGGCGACGGCGCGCTGCCCGAGTCGCTGCGCGACGCGCTGATCCTTCGCGTCGAGGCGCTCAGCGAAACCGCCCAAGAGGCGCTGCGCTGGGTCTCGGCCGCACAGCGCATCGAACAGGACGTGCTGCAGGACGCCAGCGGCCTGGAGCCCCGGGCGCTGCGCGACGCCCTGCGCGACGCGATCGCCCACCACGTCCTGATCACCCAGCCCGGTGGCCACCTCGCCTTCCGCCACGCGCTGCTGCGCGAGGTCGTCCACGAGGACCTGCTGCCCGGCGAGCGCAGCGGCCTGCACCGGCGACTGGCGACGGTGCTGGAGGCGCGCGCGGCGGCCGAGCCGTGCGTCAGCCTGGAGGACGCCACCGAGATCGCCCATCACTTCGACGCCGCCGGCGACCAGCCCGCGGCGCTGCGCACCGCCGTCCGCGCCGCGCAGACCGCCGAGCGCGCGCACGCCGAGCGCGAGGCCGCCGCGCTCTATGAGCGTGCGCTGGAGCTGTGGGAGCGCGTCGCCGAGCCGGCGGCGCTCGCCGGCTGTGACCACGTCACGCTGCTGGCCCGCGCCGCCCACGCCCACCAGCTCGAGCACCACCGCTGCATCGTCTTGCTCAAGCGCGCGCTGCACGAGCTCGACCAGGAGGCCGAGCCTGGTCGCGCCGCGCGGATGCTCGGACGGCTGGGCAGGGCCCGTTGGTCGCAGGGCAAGGGCGAGATCGCGCTGCAGGCATGGGATGCCGCGCTGGCGCTGCTGCCCGCCGAGCCGCCGAGCGCCGAGCGCGCCGAGCTCCTCGCCGCCAAGGCCGCGGGCCTGATGCTCTGGGGCCGCCACGCCGACGCGCGGGCGATGGCCCAAGAGGCGCTGGACGTCGCCGAGGCCGTCGGCGCGCGGTCAGTCCGGATCCACGCGCTCAACACGATGGGCATCTGCCTGCGCGGCGGCGAGGACACGGCGCGCGGTCGCGCCCTGCTGCGCGAGGCGCTGGCGCTGGCGCGCGAGGACGGCGATCTTGAACAGCTCGTGCGCGGATACTCGAACCTCGCCGAGGCGCTCCACCGAACCGGCGAGACGCCGGCGGCGCGGACGCTGCTCGCCGAGGGCCACCGCGAGCTGCGCGAGCTCGGCCACAGCGACGCCTGCCTGGTCCTCGCCCAAGCCGAGATCGCCTACGACCTGGGCCTGTGGGACGAGGCCGACGCGTTCGCCTCGCCGGAGGTCGGCCGCGGCGCCCAGGGGACGATCCGCGTCAACTACGAGGTCGTGCGCGCGAACCTCTCGATGGCGCGCGGCGACCACGCCGACGCACGCCGCCGCCTGGAGGTCGTCAGCGACCTCATCGCCCGCTCCTACGAGCCGCAATGGCACGCGCCGGTCACCGCGCTCCTGGCAGGGCTGGAGCGCCGGGAGCGCAACATCGATGCGGCGCGCGCCGCGATCGCCACCGGCCTGGAGCGGCTCGTCGAGAGCGATGCGATGGACGACGGCGCGCGTCTGGGCCAGATCTATTGCGCGGCGGCCGGCGTCGAGGCCGACGCGGCCCAGCAGGCCCGCGACCTCGGCCGCTCCGAAGACGAGGCAGGCGCGATCGCCGCCGCCCGCGACTGGGCTGCCAAGACCCGCGAGGCCGCCTCCCGCCCCTTTGCCGCCGCGATGCCCGAAGCTGCGGCGTTGGTGCTGTCGGCCGACGCGGAAGCGGCCGCCGCGACCGGCACGCCCGATCCGGAGCTGTGGGCACGGACGGCCGACGCCTGGGTCGCGATGGGCCACCCGTTTCGCGTGGCGCGCGCTCGCTGGCGCGAGGCCGAGGCACGCCTGATCGTCGGCGACCGCGCCGGCGCCGAGGCAGCGGGCCGTGACGCGCTGGCGCTGGCGCGGCGGCTGAAGGCGCGTTGGCTGGTCGAGGAGCTGACGGCCCTGGCGCGACGGGGCCGCCTGCGGCTGGAGACGGCACCATCCGCGGTTGCGGTCCCCGAAGTCGTCGACGCCGTCGAGGATCCCATCGCCGAGTTGGGCCTCACCCCGCGCGAGCGCGACGTGCTCTGCCTCGTCGCTCGCGGCGCCACCAACCGCGAGATCGGCGAGCGCCTGTTCATGGCCGAGAAGACCGCGTCGGTCCACGTCTCGCGGATCCTCGCCAAGCTCGACGTGCGCAGCCGCACCGAGGCGGCCGCCGTCGCCCACCGGCTCGGCCTCGAAGCCGCGGCGGCCTGAGCGGCTCCAGGCGCGGTCGCTAGGGTCGCGACCATGACGAGCGTCGGCTTCCTGGGACTGGGCATCATGGGTTCGCGGATGGCCGCGAACCTGCAGCGCGAGGGCTTCGCGGTGACGGCGTGGACGCGGACCCCCGGCAAGGCGCAGGCGTGGGCCGAGCAGCACGAGGGCGCGCGGGCTGCCGCCACGCCGGCCGAGGCCGCGGCGGGCGCCGACATCGTCATCTCGATGGTCGTCGACGGCGCCCAGGTCGAGGCGGTCCTGCTCGGCGAGAACGGCGCGGTCGCCGGCGCGCCGGATCAGACGCTGTTCATCGACATGTCGACGATCGCGCCCGCCGACGCGCGTCGTATCGGCGCCGCGCTCGCCCAGCGCGGGCACGCGTTCCTCGACGCGCCGGTCACCGGGTCCTCGCCGAAGGCCCAGAGCGGGACGCTGACGATCATGGCCGGCGGAGACACGGCGGCGTTCGCCCGCGCGCGGCCGGCGTTTGCGGCGATGGGCGAGACGATCGTCCACGTCGGCGAGCTCGGCCACGGACAGACGATCAAGCTCATCAACAACGCGGTTTCAGCCGCCAATGCCGCGACGCTGGCCCAGGCGCTGGTCATGGGCGCGGGGACCGGGGTCGACCTCGACGCCCTGATCGAGATCCTCGGCGCAGGCTCGGCCAGCTCGACGATGGTGACCCTCAAGGCCCAGCCAATGCGGCAACACGCCTACGACACACGCTTCAAGACCGACCACATGCTCAAGGACGTGCGCCTCTGTCTCGAGGAGGCGCAGGCTGCCGGCGTGCCCTTTCCCGCTGCAAATGCGGCACGTGACGCGCTCGTCGCAGCGGTCGGCCGCGGCTACGGCGAGGCCGACTTCGCGTCGATCGTGGAGGCCTTCGAGGGGCTTGCAGGTCTGCGCATCGGCGACGCTTGACCGCACGCGGACGTTCCGTTTGAGCGCCTACGCGCCAACATGGTCTTAAAAGATTCCTGTATTTAGCAGGGAGATTTTGGAATCTTCACATCGCGTGCCACAATCGAGGTCCTTCCCGCCGCGTCTCCGGGGTATCGGTTGATGCGCGGGATTTCTGTCGTCTAATTTCTCTCTGAAACCCCCTCTATGCCTATTGCGATCAAGGAATGGGCGGTCACTGTCCGCGCGCTCGCCGAAGGTGAGCAGCTGATCACCCTGCGAAAGGGTGGCGTCGGCGAGCCGCGCCGGAACTTCAGCCTCGAGCATGACCGCTTCTTTCTCTACCCGACGTTTGACCACCAGCGCTACGACTTGGTGCGCCCGTCGCATCAGCCGGAGCTCCGCCGCGCCCTCGAAGAGGGTGTCTGGCCGGATGGCGAGCCGCCGCTTCACGCGCTGACTCGCGATGGTGGCATCGGCCAGCCCGACCGCGTGCGTATCCGCGCATGGGCCGAGGTGGCCGCCAGCTGGACGATCACCGACCCTCGAACGGTCGCTGAGCTGTCCCCCTACTACGTGTGGACGACCGACTACGCCGAGAAACGCCTGGCGTGGAAGCGTCGTCATCCACTGCATGTCGTCCTCCTGCGCGCCTACCGCATCCCGCGGCCGGTCACCGTGCGGGTCAAGGACGAGTTCGCTGGCTGTCGCTCGTGGCTTGAGATCACGCGCGACCTGCCCTTCGAGGGCACCCCGGTGCTGTCGGACGACGAGTTCGACCGCGCCCGCGAGCAGATCGCAGAGATCTGCGATGCGCGCGTGCCGGCGCTGGTCTAGCAGTTCTTGATGTGACCGCGGAGCGGCGGCGAGCAGTGGGTCTGGTCGCCGCCGCTCAGCGGATCCTCGTCGTCGGCATCGGCGGGGGTGGCGATGTCGTGGGCGCACTTGCCGCGGCCCAAGCCGCCCACGCGCTCGGGACCGACGCGGTCGTCGGCGGCATCACCTGGGAGCGGCGGCCGGTCGACCCGCTGCCCGGCCCACGCCGGCTGGACGAGATCGCTGGCGCTCAGCCGCTGCACGAGGCGGTCGCGCTCGCGGGCGCTGACACCACAGGTCCTGGAGGCTTTCGCTTCTGCGAGGCCGACATGGCCGCCTTCCTCGGCGAGCCCGTCGTGCTCGTCGACCCCAACCCCGGGCCGGCGGCGATCGCGGCCGGCCTCGACGCCGCCGCCGCGCAGCTGGGGTGCGACCTGGTGGTGTTGCTCGACGTCGGCGGCGACGTCCTCGCCCACGGCCACGAGCCCGGGCTGGCCAGCCCGCTGGCCGACGCGAGCGTCCTGGCCGCGGCGCCACGGATGACGACGCCGACGCTCGGGATCGTCTTCGGCATCGGCTGCGACGGCGAGCTGACGCCCGCCGAGGTGCTCGAGCGCCTCGACGAGGTGCGCGCCGCCGGCGGCGACCTCGGCGACCTGCCGCTCCCGCCCGCCACGCTGGACGTCGTCGATGGCGCACTGGCGCACGTCACCACCGAGGCCAGCGCGATGGCCGTCCGCTGCGCCCGCGGCGAGACCGGGCTGGTCCCGATCCGCGGCGGCCGGCGTTCGGTCCCGTTGACCGCCGACGGCGGCCGCCTGGTCTGCTTCGATCCGCTGATCGCCATCACCAGCGCCGCGCGGCTGGCCGCCGCCGTCGCCGACGCGCCGTCGCTGGACGCCGCACAGGCGATCCTCGCCGGCCTCGGCGTCCGCACCGAGCTCGACTACGAGCGCGAGGCGGCCGCCGCCTCCACCGCCTAGCTCGGCCGGGTGATCTGCTGGACGGCCCAGCGGTTGCCGTCCGGGTCGGCGAAGAAGACGAACCGCCCCCACGGGAAGTCCTGGACCTCCGAGACCTCCACCCCACGGTCGGCCAGCGCCGCGCGCGCCGCCTCGGCGTCCTCCACGACGACCTGCAGCCCCTCAACCGACCCAGGCGCCATCTCGCTCAGCCCGCGGCCGATCGCGATCGAGCACGCCGAGCCCGGCGGGGTGAGCTGGACGAAACGGACCTCGTCGCTGACGGTGTGATCGTGGTCGGCGGTGAATCCCGCCGCGACGTAGAACGCCTTCGCGCGATCGACGTCGGTGACCGGAACCTGCACGAGCTCCAGCTTCATCGTGAGCTGACCGTTCATCGCCTACTCCTTGCCTTTTACTGGGAGAGCCGCAAGACTCCCTTGGACGAGAAGTATCTTAATAGCTAAGAGAGTTAGATGTCAAGAGAGACGAAGGACCAGACCATCGGCCGCCTCATCGCCGCCTACCGCGCGAGCACGAGCCAAGAGAGCGCGTTCGACGCCCTCGCCGCCGACCACCTCGGCATCAGCCTCACCGACCTGCGCTGCCTGGACCTGATCCAGAGCCACGGCGGCCTGACCGCGGGCGAGCTCGCGACCGCCTCCGGGCTGACAACCGGCGCGGTGACCGCGGTGACCGATCGCCTCGAACGAGCCGGCCTCGCCCGTCGCGTCCGCGACGCCTCCGACCGTCGCAAGGTCAACCTCGAGGTCACCGACCGCCACTACGAGCGCAGCGAGGCGATCTGGGGCCCGCTGATGCGTGACTGGCAGCAGACGCTCGCCCAGCGCTTCAGCGCCACGGAGCTGGCGACGATCGTCACCTTCCTGGAGACCGTGACCGACCTCGCCGCCCGTCACGGCGAGCGGATCCGGACCCGCTGACGCAATCGTCGCAGTTTCGTTTTGGGGTCTGGCCCCCTCCAGGTGGCTAGGCCTTGAGGTGCGCCCAAGCCCGCGGGCTGGCTTGCAGCCACTCCGGCAGGTCCTGGGCGCGATGGCCGGTGAGGCGCGGCACGGCGTCGGAGACGACGTCTAGCTCGCCCGTGGCGATCGCGACGTAGGACGTCACCCAGCCGTCGACCTCGAAGTCAGGCGCGTCGAGATGCACGCGCGACTCGTAGGCCGCCTGCACGGTCTCGTCGCGGAAGCGGATCTCGCGGCCGGTGGCGGCGCTGAGCTGCGCGGCGGCCCAGGTGAGCGTGTGCGCCTCGGGCCCGGTCAAGTCATAGGTCTTGCCGTCGTGCTCCTCACCGCCCTCGGCGAGCACCGTGGCCGCGACGTCGGCGACGTCGTCGCGCGACACCCAGGCGATCTTCCCCTCCCCCGCCGGCCCGCGGATCACGCCGTCGTCGCCGACCAGCAGCGGCACGAAGTCCAAGTACTGGCTGTTGCGCAGGAAGGTGTAGGCCAACCCGCTCTCGCGGATCAGCTGCTCGGTGGCGAAATGGTCGCGGGCGAAGGTGAACGTCGCGTCGGGGCCGGCGCCCAGGAAGGACGTGTAGACGATGCGCGACACGCCCGCGTCGACTGCGGCGCGCACCGCGTGGGCATGCTCGACGACGCGCTCGGCCGCCTCGCGCCCCGACACCAGCAGGAGCGTCTCGCAGCCGCCCAGCGCCTCGGTCAGCACCGTCTGGTCGCGGTAGCCGCGCGGGCCCATCTGCACCGCCTCGACCCCGGCGATCGCGGGCACGCGCGCGAGGTCGCGGACAACCAGCAGTTGCTTGACCTCGCGCGCCGCCAACCGCGCGGCCACACGCGAGCCCAGGGCACCTGTCGCACCGGTCACCGCGATCGTCACAGCACCAGCTCCGTGCCGATCCAGGCGATCAACGCCACCAACACGATCGCGCTGAGCAGGCCGACGAGGATCCGCGACGGCGAGTCCACGCCAGAGCCGGGACCATCCGCCGGCAGCAGCTCCGCCTGCATCAGCACCTCACGCGCCACCTCAGCGCCCGAGCGCGGGACCAGCACGTCGCGTGGGCCGGCCGCCAGCATGTCGGGGACGTCGAAGCCCGCGGAGCGCTTGAGCATCGACGGCACGCCCTCCTCCAGCAGCAGGCCCTGGATCAGCTCGGCCTCGGACTGGTTGCGGCCCGAAGCGACCTTCACCAGCTCGCCCTCGGCCAACTGCGGCTTGATCTTGCGCGCCCACTCCTGGCGGTCGGTGACCGGTGCGTCAACGCCGAGCGATCCGGCGTAGACGAGCGGCATGTTGCAATCGCGGCAGAAGCGTTCCTCCAGCGGGTGTGGTGTGGCACAGGACGGGCAGACGAGGGGCTCAGACCCCGGCATCCGCCAGGACCTCGACCTGCGTCGCGGTGCCGTCCACGATCCGCCAGTTGCGGATGTCAGGTTCACCCTTGCCGGCGAGGCCGACGATGAGCCAGTCCACCCCCGGCCACTTCGCCGCGAAGTTCATGTCGGTCTGAGACGGAACCGGGTCCGAGCGCGTGTGGGAGTGGTAGATCACCAACCCGGCGTCGTCCAGGATCCGGCCCATGGCGAGCACGGCCTTGGAGTCCATGTCGAACCGCAACGGGCTGTGGGCGAGGTTCTCGACCTCGACGACCTCCACCGCGCGACCGTCGTCGTCGAGCACGACGTAGCCACAGCACTCACGCGGCGCCTCGCGGAGCGCGTGGTCGACGATCTCCTGCAACAGGTCCGGGGCGATCTGCATCACCCGGACCCTAGCGACCTACTCGCTCTTGATCGCGGGCTTCTCGTCGTCGTCGTTGATGCCGCTGAGCGAGTCCTTGAACTCACGCATCCCCTTGCCCATGGCGCGGCCCGCTTCGGGCAGCTTCTTAGGGCCGAGGACGATCAGGGCGATCACCAGGATGACGAGCAGTTCAGGAAATCCGACGCCGGGCATACGACAAGGGTATCGGCACGCCCTGGGTGCTTCCTTAAGTTCTCCCTACCACCAGACGGTCGACTCGAGGTTGGCGACCTCGTCGACCGGCAGCGTGTAGATCCCGGAGGAGAGGTACTTCCAGCCGTCGTCGCAGACGATGAACACGACGTTGCCCTCGTCCATCTCGTTGGCGATGCGGACCGCGATCGAGGCGATCGCGCCAGACGAGACGCCGGCGAAGATGCCCTCCTCGTCGAGCAGCTTGCGCGTCCAGATGATCGCGTCGCGGTTGGTCACGAAGATCTTGCGATCAAGAACCGACAGATCGATGATCGGCGGGATGAAGCCGTCGTCCAGGGACCGCAGCCCCTGCACCGGTTCGCCCTGCATGGGCTCCGCGGCGACGATCTTGACCGCGTCGCCGAGCTCCTCCTTGAAGCGCCGGCCGTTGCCCATCAGCGTGCCGCCGGTGCCCAGGCCGGCGACGAACGCCGAGATGTTGCCGTCGAGCTCCTGCAGGATCTCCGGCGCGGTGCCCTCGTAGTGGGCACGCGGGTTCGCCGGGTTTCCGTACTGGTAGGGCATGTAGTACGACGCGTCAGCCTCAGCCATCTTCAGCGCCATCGCCACCGCGCCATTCGACCCCTGGTCCCCCGGCGAGGAGACGATCTCGGCGCCGTACATCGTCAACAGCTGGGTGCGCTCGGGCGTCACGTTGTCGGGCATGACGACCTTCAGCTTGTAGCCCTTGCGCCGGCAGATCATCGCCAGCGCGATGCCGGTGTTGCCCGACGTCGGCTCGAGGATCGTCATGCCGGGGCCGATGGCGCCCTTCTCCTCGGCGTCCTCGATCAGCGCCCGCGCGACACGGTCCTTGACCGAGCCCGTCGGGTTGTGGGACTCCATCTTGGCCCAGATGCGCACGCCCGGCTTGGGCGACAGGCGGCGCAGCTCGACCAGCGGGGTGTTGCCGATCGCCTGGACGATGTCGCCGTAGCGACCGCCGCAGGGCCGGTTCTGAAGGGGCGGGACAGCCATGACTTCACGAAATATAGCGGTGCTTCGAGCGACGGCCAGGACGTGAGGACTACGAGTCCTGCCCGTCCGGCAGAGGCGCCAGCAGGAACATCTCGACGCAGCGCATCGGATCGAAGAGGACCTGGCTGTGGTAGGTCAGCACGCGCCGGCCCGTGATCTCCTCGACCGCGCCGCAGATCGTCTGGGTCACTGCCTCCTGGAACCGCAACCGAACCTGGCGCACCAGCGCCTCCTCCCCTGCCTGCAGCAGCGTCTCCTCGTTGCGCGTCAGCCCACCCTCGAGGACCGTGAACACCCAGTCGTCGTTGAAGTAGGTCTTCGCCGCCACCGGGCCCTTGCCGTAGAACTCCTTCTTGAGCCCGACGAGCGCATTGGAGATCGCCGCGCGCTTGCCGCCGGCGTCACGGGCCTCGGCGCCCGCGGCGTCGACGAGCTCGGCGGCGACCGCCTGCTTGGGAAGGATCAAATCGTCGGACACGGGTCGAGCCTAGCCTTGCGCGACGGGGGAGTTCAGCAGCACCTCCTGCAGGCCGGTCAGCTCCACGACGCGCGCGACCGGGCCGTCGGGGTCGAGCACGATCTGGAGGTCGAAGCCGTCGGCCAGTGCCCGGCGACGCCAGTTGACCAGCAGCCGCAGTCCGGTCGAGTCCATGAAGGTGACCTCTCGCAGGTCGATCTCGATCTGGGTGAAGCCGTTGGCGCGCAGCTCGTCCAATGGCTTGCCGATCACGTCGACGGTGGCCATGTCGACCTCGCCGACGGCACGTACGACAACACGGTCGCGATCAGGCTCGACGTGGCAACGCAGCCCTTGCGGGGCAGGATGACTCATGGCAGACGTTCCTCCGGTGGTGCTTGGTCGATCCTGGAGGCCTGTGGCCCTCCACGGCGGGAGGGCGCATCTGCTTCGAGGTGCTGCACGGCGCCGGCTGCCCCCACCATCCGGTGGCTGCTCCGGCGCCTGTCAGAGCCTAGCGGGCCCCGCCCGCCATCGCGGGCAAAATGACGAGGCTGTCGCCCTCGCCCACCGGCGTCGTCAGGCCGTCGAGCACGCGGACGTCCTCGTCGTTGAGATAGACGTTGACGTAGCGGTTGAGCTCGCCGTCGCCGCCGAAAAGCTGGCCGCGCGTGTCGGGGTGCGCGGAGGCCAGGCCCTCGAGCACCTCGCCGACCGTCGCGCCGTCGGCGTCGACCTCACGCTCGCCGCCCACGGAGGGGCGCAGCACGGGGGGAATGCGGATCTTTGCCATAGCTGGTGGGACCCTAGCCCGCCGCGGCGCAGAACGCCTCGTAGTCGGGGAAGACGCCGAGCTCGTCGTCGGTGATCTCCGACGGCTCGCGCGAGCAGATCGGGCACTCCGGGTCGCGGCGCACCTTCAGCTCGGTCGTCGTCGCGCCGAGCGCGTCGTAGATCAGCAGGCGGCCGATCAGCGGGTCGCCCTCGCCGATGATGAGCTTGACGACCTCGGTGGACTGCAGCAGGCCCATCGTCCCGGGCAGCACGCCCAGGACGCCGTTGGCGCCGCAGGACGGCGCGAGCTCGGCCGGCGGCGGCTGGCGGAAGAGGCAGCGGTAGCACGGCCCCTCATAGGGCGCGAAGACGCTCAGCTGGCCCTCGAAGCCGAGGATGGCGGCGCTGACGACCGGGATCTTCAGGCGCACCGAGGCGTCGTTGAGCAGGTAGCGCGTCGGGAAGTTGTCGACGCCGTCGACGACGATGTCGTAGTCCTTGATGATGTCCACGATGTTGGAGGCATCGAGACGGACCGGGTGCTTGCGGACCTTGACGTCGGGGTTGAGGTCGTTGATCGCCCGCTCGGCGCTGTCGACCTTCGGCGTGCCGACCGAGGCTGTCGTGTGGATGACCTGGCGCTGCAGGTTGGAGACGTCGACCACGTCGTCGTCAACGAGGCCGAGCGTGCCGACGCCGGCCGCGGCGAGGTAGAGCGCGGTCGGCGAGCCCAGGCCACCGGCGCCCAGCAGCAGCACCTTGGCGTCGAGCAGCTTCTGCTGGCCCTCGGGGCCGACCTCGGGGAGCAGGAAGTGGCGCGAGTAGCGCTGGCGCTGCTCGGGCGTGAACGTGCGCGGGACCTCGACGGCGTAGCCGCGGTCCTTCCAGAGCGTGTAGCCGCCGGTCATCGACTCGACGTGCTCGTAGCCAAGCTGCTCCTTGAGCGTCTTGGCGGCGAGCGCCGAGCGGTTGCCCGAGGCGCAGTAGAGGATCACGCGCGCAGAGCGATCGGGGGCGGCGCCCTCGATCCGGGACTCCAGGTGGCCGCGGGTGACGAACTTGGCGCCCGGGATGTGCCCGGCGTCCCATTCGTCGCTCTCGCGCACGTCGACGATCACGACGCCGTCGGCGCCGAGGATCTCGCTGACGGCGGAGGGATCGACCTCGTCGATCTGGGCCTTGACCTGCTTGATGTACTCGGCGCCGGAGGGGCTCATCGGGCTGTATTCACCTGAACGTCGGTCGGGATTCGCACTTCAGAAAGTGTAGCGCGACCAGACGCGGAGGAGAACGTGGAGGTGACCGCCCATCTGAAGTGCCCCCCGGCGCCAGATGGACGGTCCCTCGCCACTTGCCGCACCGGGACTGCTCAAGGTTCCGGCCGGGACTTGCTGCACCAGGAGTATCGGGTTTGGTCTCAGCGGCCGATATGGGGTCTAGACCCCAACATGCGCAAGCCGACGCTCGCCACCCAGATCCTCGCGATCAACGCGCTGTTGATCGTCGCCACCGGCGCGGCCGCGATCGTCGCTGCGCGCCTATCGCTTGATGACGTTGCGGGCCGCCGCCAGGCCTTCGTGCTCGTCGCCGGCATCCTGAGCGCCGTGCTCGTCAACGGCGTCGTGCTGCGCCGCCGCTTCGCGCCGCTGGACAAGCTGATCGACGTCATGGAGCGCATCGACCTGGCGCGCCCCGGCCAGCGCGCCGACGTGCCCGAGGCCGACTCCGAGGACGTCATCCGGCTTGTGCAGGCGTTCAACCGCATGCTCGGGCGGCTGGAGGACGAGCGGACGCGGACGGCGGCTGCGGTGCTCCACGGGCAGGAAAGCGAGCGCGCCCGCGTCGCGCGCGACCTCCACGACGAGTGCAACCAGGCGCTGACCGCCGTCCTGCTGCGCCTGGAGGCCCACGTCCACGACGCTCCCGAGGAGCTGCGCGCCGAGTTGCGCGAGACCAAGGCCGTCGCGGTGGCCGCGATGGACGAGCTGCTGCGCCTGGCGCGCGAGCTGCGCCCCACCGCCCTGGATGACCACGGCCTGGAGGCCGCGCTGCGCAACCAGCTGGAGCGCTTCAGCGCGCAGACGCAGATCCCGGCGGCGTTGCGCTGCTATGACCCTTTGACCGACCTCGCCGACCACGAGCAGACCGTGGTCTACCGCGTCGTGCAGGAATCGCTCTCCAACATCACCCGCCATGCCGACGCGTCCAACGTGATCGTCGAGATCGGCCGCGACCACGGCCGGCCGGTCGTCCGCGTGGTCGACGACGGCGCCGGCTTCACGACCACCCAGGAGTCCGACGGCATCGGCCTGGTCGGGATGCGCGAGCGCGCGCGGCTCGCGCGCGGGCGGGTGCAGGTCACCTCCACGCCGGGCCGCGGGACCGCGGTCGAGCTGCGGCTGGATCGCGACCTGTGGGTCCCCACGGAGTCTGAAGCAGCCGCATGACGACCCAATACCGGACCGCGAACATCACCACCGTCATGCGGTCAGCATGAAGCTCCTCATCGCCGACGACCACGGCGTCGTGCGCGGCGGGCTCAAGCTGCTGCTCGAGCGCCAGGCCGACATGGAGGTCGTCGCCGAGGCCGGCGACGGCGCCGAGGCCGTCGAGCGCGCGCTGGCGCAGCGGCCCGACGTCTGCATCCTCGACGTCTCGATGCCCAAGCTGACCGGGCTGCAGGCTGCGCGCGAGATCCGCCAGCAGGCGCCCGACACCGCGGTGCTGATCCTCTCGATGCACGACGACGACCGCTACCTCTTCGAGGCGCTGAAGGCCGGCGCCGGCGGCTACGTGCTCAAGAAGGAGGCCGACCAGTTCCTCGTCGACGCCGTCCGCGCCGTCGTGCGCGGCGAGCCGTTCCTGACCAACGCCGCCCAGAGCGCGCTCGTGCGCGAGTGGATGGCCGATGACAGCACCGGGCCCGCCGAGCCGCTGACGCCGCGCGAGCAGGAGGTCCTCAAGCTGATCGCCGAGGCCCACACCAACCGCGAGATCGGCGAGATCCTGCATCTCTCCGAAAAGACGGTGGAGTCCCATCGGGGCAACCTGCTGCGCAAGCTCGGCATGCGTGATCGCGTGGAGCTCGTGCGCTACGCCATCCGCCGTGGGCTGATCGAGCCGTAGCCCGGCAGACCCCGGCCCGACGTCCACTTGTCCGATGGGGCATCCTTGGGGGTGGTGAGCGAGCAGCAGGAGCATCCCGAGGGCGCCGTCGCGGCGCAGGAGCCGGCTCAGCCGGCCGCAGAGTCGCAGGCCCCCGTGGCCGAGCCGACCGATGCCGCGCAGGAGCCGCAGCCCGTCGAAGCGACGACGCCGGAGCCGGAGGCGCCCGAGGTCCCCGCCGCCGCAGAGGAGGCGCCGAGCCCGGACCCGCCGGTCGAGGCTGAGACGCCGCCCGCCGCGCCGGAGGCGCGCGAGCGCACCACCCCCGTCTCCCCTGACGCCGTCGGCCCCAAGATCCTCGGCGTCGCCAAGGAGCAGAAGCTGCCGGTCGTCAAGAAGCGCCTGCAGGAGAAGCCCAAGCGCGAGCCGTTGCCGTGGCCTGAGTTGCGCGCCGCCGTCGCCGCCACGCGCGACCAGTTGGAGATCGCTGAGCTCAAGGAGCTCTTCCGCGGCTTCCCGGAGAAGCTGCGCGAAGAGGTCACCGAGAACGTCCGCGGCTTCCAGAAGGGCGCCAGGCGCCCCGTCTCCCAGCACGCCGCCAAGCAGCTGGCCCGGGCCGCGCACACCGCGCGCCGGATGAAGAAGAGCTCGCACCCGTCCGGCGAGGTCGCCCAAGCGCTCGGCCAGGCGATGGCCGCCGAGATGATCGCCTCGCTGGAGCCCGAGAAGGCCGCCCAGGTGATCCTGCCCAAGCGCGATCTGCTCGAGCGCGAGAACCGCCAGGCCCAGCGCCGCCAGCGCGACGAAGAAGACAAGCGCCGCGACGAGCAGCGCCGAGCCAAGCGCGAGGACGCCCGCTCGAGCCGCCAACAGACCTCGTTCGGCGAGTTCTCCGGGGCCAAGATCAAGGGCCTCGACGAGCTCGCCGCGCTGTTCCCGTCCTCCGAGCCGGTCGAGCCTGAGGCTCAGGTCGAGGGTGAGAGTGTGACGGAAGCGCCCATGGTTGCCGCCAACGAGGCGGTCGAGACCGGCTCGGCGCCCCAGCCCGACGACGGCGACGACGCCGCCGCCTGACCGGCGGGCCGATGCCCGTCCGTGCCCGCCTCGCGCTGATGCTCGCGGCGACGTTCGTTCTCGTCGCCGCGCTGAGCATCGTCCTCTTCACGGGCGGCAGCGACCACGCGGGCGGCGCGGGCTTCGACGGCGCGCTGCGCCCGCCCGGCATGCCACCGGTCGACTTCGCGCTCAAAGACCAAGACGGCAAGGTCGCCACCCTGGACGAGTACCGCGGCCAGCCGGTGATGCTGACCTTCATGTACTCGACCTGCCGCGACACCTGCCCGCTGCTGGCCCAGCAGATCAAGGGCGCGCTGGATCAGGTCGGCAAGGACGTCCCGACGCTGGCGATCTCCGTCGATCCGGCCAACGACACCAAGCTCAACGCGCGCCGCTTCGTCAACCGCCAGGGCCTGACCAAGCGCCTGCGCTTCCTGCTCGGCGATCGCGCTCAGCTGCAGCCGATCTGGGACGCCTACGGCATCCAGCCCCAAGGCAAGGCCTTCGAGCACTCCGCCTATGTCGTGCTCGTGGACGCCAAGGGCGTCCAGCGCGTCGGATGGCCCGTGGACAAGGTGACGCCCGAGGGACTGGCGCACGACCTGCGGTTGCTGGGCGCCTGAGGGGCGCCGTCCTTCAGCTCACGTGCGGGTCCGGCGTCTCGTTGATCTCGACGTCATCGTCGCCTCGACGCCGGTCCTTCCAGCTCTGATAGCCCAGCGCCCCCACGACGATCACCACCGGCGCGAGGTAGAGCAGGCCCGCCAGCCAGTGGCCGGCGTGGGCCAGGATGAGGCCGGCGGCGATCACGACTGCGCCGCCGCCGAGAGGAGCCACAAGCCGAGGCTGGTGAACGCGACCATGACCGCAAGCATCCAATACTGCGACCGTGTCGCGTCGCGCGCCTGCTGAAAGAGCGCCAGCGCGCGGTCGTGGGCAAGCGTGAGGCCGGCGACGTGGCCGAGGACGAGCGCGCCGACCTGGACGTACCAGATGCCCGTCGCGCTGATCCAGGTGTAGTTGATGGTCTCGGCCGCCGTGCCGAGGAGGTCGGAGCCGTCCCCGAGCGGATCGGAGGCCAGCGCTGCGATCGCCTGGCCCTGGTAGGCGACCAGCGAGAAGTAGTGGGCCAGCACGTAGGCAAACGCGATCGGGATCAGCGTGTGGACGAACGCGCCCGACAGGTCACGGGTCGACAGCCGTCGCCCGACCGTGTGCATCCCCATCACGCCGAGCCGGTAGAGCAGCCCGATCAGGCAACACATGACGACGATGCCGACCGTCCCCGCCCACTCCAGCGCATGCTCGGCGTTGAAGCCCAGGCTGCCAAAGAAGTCCTGCAGGTGCGGCACGATCGAGTTCCACGTCGTGCCTTGGGAGAAGCCGTCGAAGCTCGTCGTCCCGATCATCGTGCAGAGCAGCGCGACCGTTCCGGCGACCGGCGTCAGCGACGGCGCGCCGCCCAGCACCGGACGCGTGAACAGCGCGCGATCGTGCCAGTGCAGCGGCGAGATCCGCGCGAACAGGCCGAAGTAGACGCCGAACGCGTCGCCGCGCCGCGACCACATCTCGACCCCATAGAGGCTCATGCCGACCAGCTGCACCGCGGCGTAAACCAAGGCCATGGTCGCCAGCTGCGAGGGATCGTCCTTGTTGGCGTACACCAACTCGACCCAGGCGAAGATCAACACGCCCGCCACCGCCGGCCAGCGCCCCAGCCACGCCGGGTAGGGCAGCGGCTCGACGCCCTCCACCGCGCCCGTGCGCTTCATCACCCAGCCGGCGGCCTTGCCGATCGCCAGCCACGGGTTGATCGCGCGGAAGACGTCGCCGAAGACCACGCTCAGCATCGGGATGCCGACCCAGAAGAAGACGTAGACGACCGTCGGCAGGATGTTGGCCGTCGCAGCCTGCGTGCCCGCGAAGCCGGCGTAGACGACGAAGCCGAAGAGCGCGACGCCCAGGACCCCGAAGACAATCTCCAGCGCCCGCGCGATGCCGAAGCGCCGCCGCTCGACGACGGCCTGCAGCCGTGGCGTCGCCCAGAGCACGGCGAGACCGACGAACGAGGCGACGAGCACGACCGCGGCGGCCCAGGCGAAGAGCCAGCGCGGGATCGGCAGGTCCTGCTTGCCCACGAGGCCATGGGCGGACGCACTGGCCGGCAGCGCCAGCGCGGTCGTCAGCGCAGCGGCGAGCACCGCCGCGCGCCGGGCTCCCATGCTCACGACGGGTTGACCTCGACTTCGGCGATCTCGGTCTCGTGGTGCTCGAGCTCGACGACGAAGCGGCCCTCGATCGTGGCCGGCACCGAGAACGTCACGCTCCCGCCGGCCTTGACGTCCTTGGCGATGTCGTAGCCGTGGAAGTGGATCTCGTCGGCCGTGTCGGACCGGACCGTGAACTTGATGGTGTCGCCCTTGGTGAAGGTGATGCGCTTGACGCCGCCCTGGGGCTTGGCGTTGACGACCCTGACGACCGGGATGACGGGCGCAGCCGGCGTTGTCGTGGTGGCCTGCGTGGTGGTGGCGGCGGTCGTCGTCGCGTCGGCGGGTGCCGGCGCAGGCGCGACGGCCGTCGTGGTCGTGGTCGTGGCCTTGTCGTCGTCGCCGGAGCCGCTGGCGATGATGAACCCGACCACCAGCGCGACCAGGGCCGCCACGACGATCCCGATGCGGGCGCGAGAGGACATGCGGCACAACCTATGCAACGGCGCAGCGGACCGTCGCAGCCCCTCGCACAACGACAGAGGGGCGGGCCAGATG
>JBEVLC010000244.1:0-10142 GCA_040509415.1 Baekduia sp.
CGCGAGCGCGGGCCCGCCGTCGTGGGGTTGCTCGCCCAGCTCCTCGGCGAGCCGCGAAAGCAGCGGATCGAGCTCCGGGTGCTGGTCGGGCTGCCACTCGGCGATCAGCTCGCGCAGGCAGTCGGTGCGTGCCGCGACCAGCTGATCGCGCAGCGCGTGGCCGCCGGGTGTCAGGCGGCCGTCGTCGCTGACGGCGCCTTGGGCACGAAGGGCTGCCAGCGCCGCGTCGAAGTCCGCCGCGTCGACGTGCGGCCGGTCGCGGATCTCGCGTAGGTCCTGCGGCGCGTCTGGCGCCCCGGCGTAGAGGAGCAGCCAGGCGGGACCAGGGTCCAGGTCGACGCCCGCGTGGCGCGTGGCGCCGGCGATGAACGCCATCGTCCGCTCGCGGCCGACCAGGCGCGTCAGCCCACGCGTGACCTCACGCAGCGAGTCGGTATCAACGGGCCCGCCGATCACCTCGCCGGTCCCGGACGCCGTCTCCACCGTCTGGCGCAGGGGTCGCTCCTCGATCAGCCACGAGAGCGCGAACGCGACCAGCACGACGCATGCCGCGACGAGGAAGACGACGTGCAGCGCGTTGGTGAAGGACGAGATGTAGGCGTCGTGGATCGGCGTGGGCAGCCGATCGATCTGCGCCGGGTTGACGCCGCCCTCGGCCACGCTGCCGGCAGATGACGGCAGCTTGTCGGCCAGCTCACTGCTCAGCCGGCCGGTGAAGATCGCCCCCAGCACGGCGGTGCCCAATGAGCCGCCGATCGACCGAAAGAGCGTCGCGCCCGAGGTCGCCACGCCGAGCTGCTCGTAGGAGACCGAGTTCTGGACGGCAAGGACCAGCACTTGCATGACCATCCCCAACCCGAGGCCGAGGACCAGCATGTGCAGCGCGGCCACGCCGCTGGCCGTCGTCTCGTCCAAGGACGACAACAGCCACAGGCCGACGGCGGCGACCGCGGTGCCGGCGATCGGCCACGCCTTGTAGCGGCCCGTGCGCGAGATGACCTGGCCCGACACGATCGACGAGACGAGCAGCCCGCCCATCACCGGGATCAGCTGCAGTCCGGAGTCCGTCGGGCTCAGCCCGCGCACGACTTGCTGGAAGAGCGGCAGGTAGGTCAGCGAGCCGAAGAGGGCGAAGCCGACGACGAGGCTGACCGCCGCGCAGACCACGAACACGCGGTTGCCAAACAGCGACGGCGGCAGGATCGGCTCGGCCGCCCGTTGCTCCACGTAGCCCAGGGCGATCAGCGCGACCACGCAGATCAGCCCCATGCCCACGATCTCCGGTGAGTCCCACGCGAAGGTGTTCCCGCCGAGCGTCGTCGCGAGGATCAGTGCGCTGAGGCCGAGCGCGAGCAGCGCGGTGCCGGCGTAGTCGATGTCGTGCTTGCGCCGCTCGGTGGCCGAGGGCAGCGTGATCGCCAGGACCACGAGCGCCAGCGCGCCCAAGGGCAGGTTGACGTAGAAGATGGCGCGCCAGGACACGTGCGTGGTCAAGAACCCGCCGATCAACGGCCCGGCCACGCTGGAGACGCCGAAGACCGCGCCGAACAGCCCCGAGTAGCGGCCCCGCTGGCTCGGGGCGACGACGTCGCCGATCGCCGCCTGCGCGCTGACCATCAGCCCGCCGCCACCGAGCCCCTGGATCGCACGGAAGACGATCAGCTCGGTCATGCCCTGCGCGAGGCCGCAGAGCGCCGAGCCGACCAAGAAGAGCACGAGCGCGCCCTGCAGCACGACCTTGCGGCCGTAGAGGTCGCCGAGCTTGCCGTACAGCGGCGTGACCGCGGTGATCGCCAGCAGGTACGCGGTCACGACCCAGGAGATGTGCTCCAGGCCGCCGAGGTCGCCGACGATCGTAGGCAGCGCGGTCGAGACGATCGTCTGGTCCAAGGAGGCCAGCAGCATCACGAGCAGCAGGCCGCTGGTGACGACCAGGACGCGGCGACGATCGGGGACGGCGGACACGGTCGCGGACATGAGGCGAGTCTGTCCTACCTGCCGCGCCACGCCAACCCGCCCACCCAGGGGTCTGACCCCTTCTGTACCCGGCGAGTACAGGAGGGGCCTGACCCCTTTTGTACCTTGCGAGTACGCAGTCGTACCTCTAAGGTACGGCCCGTGGCCAAACCGTCGCTCATCGCTTATCACCCCGAGGTCGGGCATCAGCTCTACATCCGCGGCTCGCAGCGTGCCCGGCTGGTCGAGGGCATGATTCAGGCCGTCGCCGAAAAGGGGTACGCCGCGGCCACGGTCACCGATGCGGTGCGTGCCGCGCGGGTCTCGCGCGGGACCTTCTACGCGCAGTTCGCCTCCAAGGAGGAGTGCTTCCTGGAGGCCTACCGGTACGGCATCGATGTGATGGTCGAACGCATCCGTGCCGCGATCCGCGCCGAGCAGGGCGACTGGGTCGCCCGTCTGCGCACCGGTGTGCGGACCTACTTGGAGACGCTCACCGGCGAGCCGCGCTTCGCTCGCACCCACCTCTTCGAGGTCCACATGGCGGGCCCGCTCGCGGGCGCCGCGCGCGACGAGGCGCTGCGCGCATTTGCCGCCCGCTACCGCTCGTCGTTCCGGGCTGCGCTCCGGGATCGACCGGAGCTGCGCATGCCCTCCGACGACGCCCTCTTCATCCTGGCGGCCGGCGTCGATCAGCTCGTCTGCGCGCGCGTGCGCGCGGGCGCCCTGGCTCGCCTGCCCGACCTGACCGACGAGCTCACGCTCACCGCTGTCGCTTTCCTTGAAGGTGCAGCGGCGCTCCATTCCCACAACACCGAAGGAGGCTCCTGACTCATGGACCTGACCTTCTCCGAGTCCGAGGCCGCGTTCCGCGACGAGCTGCGCGCCTGGTTTCAGAGCAACGACCCCGGCGCCGAGCCGGCCGGCGACGACGCCAGCTACGCCTGGCGCCGCGAGTGGCAGCGCCGTCTGGCCGAGGATCGCTACGCGGCCGTGCACTGGCCCGTCGAGTACGGCGGCCGCGGCGCGACGATGACCGAGTCGGCGATCTTCTTCGAGGAGCTCGGCCGCGCGCGCCGGCCGTTGCCGGCCAACGTCCTGGGCATCCTGCTGGCGGGCCCGACGATCATGACCTTCGGAACCGACGAGCAGAAGGAGCGCTACCTCTCGCCGATCCTCACCGGCGACGAGATCTGGTGCCAGGGCTTCAGCGAGCCCGACGCCGGGTCGGACCTTGCCTCGCTGAAGACGCGCGCCGTCAAGGACGGCGACGAGTGGGTGGTCACCGGCCAGAAGGTCTGGACCTCCGGCGCGCAGTACTCCAAGTGGTGCATGTTGGTCGCCCGGACCGACTTCGACGCGCCGAAGCACAAGGGGTTGACCTACTTCCTGATGGACATGGAGCAGGAGGGCGTGCAGATCCGCCCGCTGGTCCAGATCACGGGGGAGCCGGAGTTCAACGAGCTCTTCATCGAGAACGCGCGGATCCCTGACGAGAACGTCCTCGGCGGCGTCGGCAACGGCTGGGGTGTGGCGCTGACGACGCTGATGAACGAGCGCTCGGGCCTCGCGTTCTTCCTCCAGGTGCGCATGCGCCAGCTGCTCGACGAGCTGATCGAGGAGGCGGCCGAGCGCGGACTGCTCGACGATCCGGTCGTCTCCGACAAGTTGGGGTACTTGCACATGAAGGCCGAGATCCTGCGCCTGACCGCCTACCGCGGGCTGACCACGATCGAGAAGTACGGCACGCCGGGCCCCGAGGGCTCGCTGACCAAGTGGATGTGGTCGGAGACCAACCAGGAGCTCGCGCAGTTCGCGGCCGACCTGCTCGGCCCCGAGGCGCTGACCACCGGCAACCGCTGGGCCTACGAGCTGCTGCGCTCGCGCGGCAACACGATCGAGGGCGGCACGACCGAGATCCTCAAGAACATCGTCGCGGAGCGCGTGCTCGGGCTCCCGCGTCTGAAGGGAGCACAAGCATGATGGCCTTGCCAGGGCTGCGCGAAGGAGCCGCCAGGCGAGTTCGCGCGGGTGAAACCGAGCCGCTAGGCGAGGTTTCGCCATGAACTTCGACTTCACCGAGGACCAGCACGAGATCAAGCGGACGGCGCGCGATCTGCTCGGCTCGCGCTCGACGTTTGCCAAGGTCCGCGAGGCCGCGGAAGGCAAGGCCTATGACGACACGCTGTGGTCCGAGCTGGTCGGGCTCGGCTGGCCGGGGATCGCGATCGCCGAGGAGCACGGTGGCCAGGGCCTGGGCGCCGTCGAGCTGGCGATCCTGAGCGAGGAGTTGGGCTACGCGCTGGCCGCCTCGCCGTTCCTGTCGACGGTGACCGCCGCCGAGGCGATCGGCGCGGCCGGCTCGCCGGCGCAGCAGGCGGCCTGGCTGCCGGGGCTGGCGTCCGGTGAGATCACCGGCGCGCTGGGCTCCGCCGGCGGCCTGGTGGGCGACGCGGACGCGGCGGCCGTCATCGTCCTGGTCGGCGGCGACGGGGTCGCGCGGGTCCTGCCGCGCGCTGATGCCGACGTCACGCCGGTGGACTCGATCGACCCGACCCGCCGCGCGGCGCGGGTGAGCGGCGAAGGGGAGCCGCTGGGCGGCGACAGCGCCGCCGCCATCGACCGCGCGACGGTCGTCGTCGCGGCCGAGCTGGTCGGCGTCGCCCAGCGCGCGCTGGAGATGACGCTGGCCTACGTCAAGGACCGCAAGCAGTTCGACACGCCGGTCGGTGCCTACCAGGCCGTCTCGCACAAGTGCGCGCAGATGCTCAAGGACACCGAGGGCGCGCGGTCGGCGACCTACTTCGCCGCCTGGGCGGCTGGGGCTGAGCCGGAGCGTCTGGCCGAGGCGTCCTCGCTGGCCAAGGCGGCGGCGTCAGACGGCGGGCGCGACGTGACCGCGGCGGCGATCCAGTGCCACGGCGGCATCGGCTTCACCTGGGAGGCCGACGTGCACTGGCTCTACAAGCGCGCGCAGGTCGACGCGGCGCTGCTCGGCGGCTCCGGCGCGCACCGCGCGCGGTTGGCGAAGCTGCTCGCCGCGCGACTGGCGCCCGCGGCCGTGTGAGTCCGCCTGGTCAGAGGTTGGTGGGATCCCGCGCGCATGCGGGTACAATGTGCGGAGGTGCTCGTGCGCAAGCGCGGGTTCCACCTCTCTTTCGCGCGATGGTCCGGGTGCGTGCTCGCACGCTTCGTCGCTCTTTCGCGCACACCGAACACGAACGCTTGAAGGAGGCCGCATGGCCGTAGAAGACAAGGTTGCCCTCGAGGGCGAAGTCGTTGAGTCGCTGCCCAACCTGCTGTTCCGCATCCAGCTCGACATGGATGACCATGAGGTGCTGGCCCACCTCGCCGGCAAGATGCGCCGCAACCGCATCCGTGTGCTGCCTGGTGACCGCGTGCGCGTCGAGGTCTCGCCGTATGACCTCACCCGCGGGCGGATTGTCTACCGCATGAAATGAGCCCTACGGGGTTTGCAGGGACGTCACCAACTCCGGCGTGACGTCCTTGATCCCGTCGACCACGACCGCGGCCAGCGCCAGCGCGTCGGGGGCCGGCGGGAACGCGTGGTTGGGCGTCGCGATGACGACCATGCCCGCCGCGTGCGCCGATCGCAGCCCGTTCGAGGAGTCCTCGACCGCCGCGCACTCCGCCGGGTCGACGCCAAGCCGTCGCGCGGCTTCGAGGTAGACATCGGGCGCCGGCTTTCCGTGTGGCACCTCCTCCGAGGAGACGGTCGCACCGAAGCGCGCCGTGACCCCGGCGCCGTCGAGGACGGCGTCGATCACCTCGCGGTTGGCCGACGACGCGAGCGCGAGCGGGAACGCGTTGGCCAGCGCATTGATCGCCCGGATCGCGCCCGGCAGCAGCGGCAGCTCCCGCTCGATCTCGGCAACGACGCCGGCCGCGACCGTCGAGGAGATCTCGCCGACCTCACCGTCGGCACCCAGCTTGTCGCGCAGGTAGCTCGCCCACTCAGCGGAGCTCATCCCCTGCATCTTGCGCGTGGCCTTCTCGGTCCACGTCCCGCCATGGGCGTCGACGTAGGCGCGGCGCTCGCGGTCCCAGACCTCCTCGGTGTCCACGACGACGCCGTCGAGATCCAGCACGATCGCCGAGACGGGCATGAGCGCGGACGCTAACGGCCGCGCCGGTCTGCTGCTGCGACGACGCTACGCCGGTTCGGCAAGCAGCGTGGCCGGCGCGGTGACGAGCGTGAACTCGCTGGGGTCCAGCACCGCGGTCGCGCGCACGTACTCGCGCATGTAGCCCGGCCAGTTGGCGACGATCCGCCCCTCGCCGTCGCGGTACCACGAGTCGCACGCCGTCCACGCGGTGCCCGCGAAGCGCCCCTGCACCTCGCCGTCGGAGCGCGCCGCGACCTCGGGCCGGACGTCGAGTGCCGCGCCCCCGCGCGACCGCACGAGCGCCAGCGCCTGGGCGAGGTAGGCGGCTTGGGCCTCCAGGTAGACGAGGATCGACCCGCCCGAGGTGTTGGTGTTGGGCCCGTACATGAGGAACATGGACGGGAAGCCCGGAACCGTGATCCCCAGATGCGCGGTCGCGCCGCCGCTCCACGCCTCGCGCAGCGTGCGTCCGTTGGTGCCGGTGACCTCCATTGGCGCCACGAAGTCGTTGGTCCGGAAGCCCGTCGCGTAGATGATGGTGTCGACCTCGATCGCGCGACCGCTCGACGTCACCGGGCCGTCGGGGCCGATGCTCGCGATCGCGTCGGTGACGAGCTCGACGTTGTCGCGCGCCAGCGCCGGCAGGAAGGCGGAGCTGAACAGCACGCGCTTGCAGCCGAAGGCGTAGTCGGGCCAGACCTTGCGCCGCAGCTCGGGATCGCGCAACTGCGCCCGCATGAACAGCGCCGACCGCGCGGCGCCGATCCGGCCCAGCGTCTTGGGGTGGCGGATCATCGCGGTCAGCGCCTCGCCGTAATGGGTGACGAAGGCGCGGCGCCAGCGCTGGAGGCCCGGGACATGGGCTACGGCCGCCCGCCACGCGCGCGGGTAGGGCCGGTTGCGGCGCGGCAGGAACCAGTTGCCCGTGCGCTGGAAGACGGTCAGCGATCGCGCCACGCGCGCGATCTCCGGAACGAACTGCACAGCGCTCGCGCCCGTACCGATCACCGCGACACGCTGGGCACGGAGATCCACTGCCGGATCCCATTCTGCGGAGTGCATCAGGCGCCCCGTGAAGCGCTCGGCGCCGGGGATCTCCGGCCGAGCGGGGCGGTGCAGCTGGCCGGTGGCCAGGACGATCGCGTCGGCCTCGTAGGTCGTGCCGCCCGCCGTCTCGACCGACCACGTCGCCGTCGCGCCGTCCCAGCGGCAGGCCGTCACCTCGGTGTTGCCGATGACGAGGCGGTCGACCCCGTGGCGCCGCGCGACCTCCTCGGCGTAGGCGAGGATCTCGGGCTGTGGCGAGCAGAGTCGCGTCCAGTCGGTGCGCTGCGCGAAGGAGTAGGAGTACAGGTGGCTCGGCACATCGCACGCCGCGCCCGGATAGGTGTTGTGGCGCCAGGTGCCGCCGAGGCCGCTGGCGCGCTCCAGGATTGTGATGTCGGCGATGCCCTGGCGCTGCAGCTCGATCGCGGCGGCGATCCCGCCGAAGCCGGCTCCGACGACCACGACTCGCAGGCGCTTTGACATCGCGTCAAGCTACCAGCGCGGCGGCTCGCTCAGCGCAGCGTGCGCCGCTCGATGCCGGTGGTGGTCGCGATGATGATCTCGGCGGTCAGCGTGGGTCCGAAGAGGCCGTGGTCGACGACGCCGGGTGTTGCCGACAGCAGCGCCGCCAGCGCGGCCGGGTCGTCGACGCGGCCGGTGTAGTCGGCGATCAGGTTGCCGTCGGGCGACGGTGGCATGCCGGGGCGCAGGTCGCACGGCGTCAGCCGGGCCAGGGTTGCTGGCAAGCCATATTCCAACAGCTCCAGCGGGATCGGCGCCGCGAGCTTGTCCACCACCTTGGTCGGGTCGGCGATCACCACGAAGCGATCGGCGGCCGCGGCGACGATCTTCTCGCGCACGTGCGCGCCACCGCCGCCCTTGACGATCCAGCCGTCGGGCGCGATCTGGTCGGCGCCGTCGATGCGGAGATAGAGGCGCCCCAAGGCGTCGAACGGCTCGACGGCGATCCCGAGCGCCGCCGCCTGCTCGGCGGTGGCGACCGACGTTGCCACGCAGCGCAGGTCGCGCAGCCCGCGCACCGCGATCGCCGGGAGCAGGTGCGCGACCGTCGAGCCGGTCCCGAGCCCGAGCACCATGCCGTCGCGCACCTCCTCGGCGGCGGCCACCGCGGCGGCGCGCTTCAAGGCCTCCAGGTCGGTCATCGCGCGTCCTCCACAACCTGCAGCGCGGCGCCCAGCGCGCCACCGAGGTCGCCGAGCTCGGCCACCCGCACGGTCGGCGGGTCGTCGTCGTGGAAGAGGTGGGGCATCATCGCGTCGGTGATCCGCTGCGCGTAGGGCTCGCCGAAGCGCACCCCGAGGCCTCCGCCGATGATGATGGCGTCGGGATCCAGGACGTTGCAGGCCGCGGCGACCCCGCTGCCGATCGCGTCGACCGCATCGTCGATCAGCCGCTCGGCCAGCTCGTCGCCGCGCTCGATCGCGCGCGCCCAGATGCCGCTCGTCAGCCGGTCGCGGCCCTTCTCCTCCATGATCTTGAACAGGCTGGTCTTCTCGCCGTCCTCCTGCGCCTTGCGCGCCCGCGCCTCCATCGCGCGGCGGCCGGCGTAGGCCTCCATGCAGCCCATCCGCCCGCAAGGGCACTTCAGCCCGCGGTGGCGGACGGGGATGTGGCCGATCTCGCCCGCGGCGCCGCGCCCGAGCCATGGCTTGCCGTCGAGGACGATCCCGCCGCCGACGCCGGTGCCCCAGAAGACGCCGAGCAGCGACGAGAACTCGCGCCCTGCCCCGAGCGTGAACTCGGCGTCGGTGGCGACCTGCACGTCGTTGCCGAGGCGGACGGTCGTGCCGCCGAAGCGCGCGCCGAGCTCCTTGGCCAGCGGGTAGGGGTCACGCCAGCCGGGCAGGTTGCCCGCGCGGGCCAGCGTGCCGGCGTCCTCGTCGATCGCACCGGGTGCCCCGACGCCGATCCCGCTCAACGTGTCGGGCGCCACCTCCGCCGCCTCGACGGCCTCCTGGAGCGCCTCGGCGATCGCGGCGATGACGTCCGGTGGGCCGCCTTCGGTGGGCGTGGCGCGTCGCGCCTGACCCAAGACCTGGTGCTCGGAGTTGGCGACGATCGCCTGGATCTTCGTCCCGCCGAGGTCGATGCCGCCGCGTAGCGCGTCCGTTGCCATATGCCCGGAGCCTTGCCCACTGGAGGCCCGGGCGCAACGTCGGCATGTGTCAGACGGCTGCGAGGTGGGGGCGGGGAGGGCGCTTCGGGCAGACTTCGCCGCCGATGGACGCCGCCGACGTCGCTCTGCTCGCTGCCGCCGGAGTGACGACCGGCGCGATCAACGCGGTCGCGGGCGGCGGGTCGCTGGTCTCGTTCCCGGCGCTGCTGGCCACCGGGCTCTCGCCGCTGAGCGCCAACGTCAGCAACCTGATCGCGACGCTCCCGGGCTACCTGAGCGCGGCGACGACCTCGCGCGCCGAGCTGGTGGGGCAGGGTCCGCGGCTGCGGGTGCTGGCGCTCGCGGCGGGCGTCGGCGCGATCGCCGGGACGACGCTGCTGCTCGTCGGGCCCGAGGACACGTTCTCGGCGCTGGCGCCGTGGCTCGTCTTGCTCGCGTGCGCGCTGCTGGCGATCCAGCCGTTGGTGGCGCGATGGGTCACCCGGGTCCAGCACCACAGCGCGCCGGCGCGGCTGACCGTGACGGTGGCCGTGGCGTCGATCTACGGCGGCTACTTCGGTGCCGGGCTGGGCATCGTCCTGCTCGCCGCGTTGGGGCTCACGCTGGAGGAGCCGCTGCAGCGGCTCAACGCGATCAAGCAGGTGCTGTCGCTGACGGTGGCGGTCGTGAGCGCGGTGGCCGTTGCGATCTTCGGGCCGGTCGCGTGGCTGTCGACGCTGGTGGTCGGCGCGGGGACGCTGGTCGGTGGCCGCGTCGGCGTGGGCGTCGCGCGGCGGCTGCCGGAGCCGGTGCTGCGGGGCGCGGTGATCACGCTCGGCGTGACCGTCGCGGTGGTGCTGCTGGCACGGTGACGCGTTGCGACCGCTCAGCGGTCG
>JBEVLC010000245.1:0-9152 GCA_040509415.1 Baekduia sp.
CAGCGGTCAACAGGAAGTCATCGACGTCGCCGGACACGAGCTTGGCGCCGGCGACCGTCACCCGGCCGGACGCCGGCGTGATCACGACGGGCGTCGCAGCGCCGATCGTCCCGCGGGCCTGGGTCCCGAAGTCCACCGGCGCCGCCGAGAGCGCGCCGGCGCACGGCGAGCCGGAGCTCCCGTCATAGACGCAGACCGATCGCGTCAGCGCACGCGGCGCGTTGCCCTCCGCGTCGGCCGGCTGCCGTGCGTCGATGACGTGATGGCCGCCGCCCGTGAGCGTCAGGGTCGCGTCGCCCGCCGAATCGGCCGTGACGTCGGACCCGTTGTCGGGAGTCACGAGATACCCGGCTCCAGGCGCCTGTGTGCCGTCGAGGCCGTACGACACGGCCCTGACCGTGAACGGCGTGTCAGGCGTCACGGTCTTCGGCACGTTCTCCAGCGCGACCAGCGGCGCCCTCGTGGTGAACGGGTAGCTGCCCGTGTCGCTCACGAGCGTCGTGGCCTGCAAGGTCAGCGTCTCCCCGTCGGCGAGCGGCTGACAGAACCACGCGGCGTTCAGGATCGAGTTGCCATCGGTCGCGGTGTGATCGAACCACACCTCCCACGCGACGCTGTTGGTGCCGTCGACCGTGCGCAGGTCGTGCGTCACGCCGCCGAAGGTCAACGTGTAGGGCCAGGAGGAGTAGTCGACGTTCCAGGTCGGGTCGACCTGCTCGAGCGCGGCGGCCGCCGAATTGGCGGGTGCCGTGCCGGCACCGGCAGGCAGGCCGCAGTCGAGGTTCGGGGCGACGGCGACGGGCGCGTCACCGGCCGCTCCGAGCGAGATCGTGCGGTACGGCTGGTCGGCGGCCACGAACGGCGTCGCCAGGGCGGCGGCGAGATCCTCGACCCGGACCGTGACCGACGGGCCGACAGCCGCCGAGGCGCTCGACGCAGGCAAGGCGATGGCGAGCGCGGCCGCGAAGGGCAGCGCGCGCAGGGTCCGGCGCAAGCCGGATGAGGACAACATGGGGTTGCTCCTGTCTCGACAGGACAACCCCCGAACACGTCGATGGACGGCGTGAGCGGCAGCGTCCTGGTCGCGAAGACGTTGACGGATGTGCGCCGGCCGGGTCTTCGGGCTCGGGCTCATCCTCGGGAGCTCCTTCCCGAGCCGAACCCGGCTCAGTGGACCTGCACGCTCCGTCGTCACCCACACCGCTGCGCGTCAGCCCCGGATTCCCACCGGAGTTCCCCGCGTCCGTTGCGGGCGGCAATGTAGCATTCGCCGCCGAACCACAACATCAACCTGATCGCGGAACGGGGAAGTCGGTGCGAATCCGACGCGGGCCCGCCACTGTCAGCGAGAAACGTCCGCCGCACGCCACGGCAGCCACTGGGTCACGCCGACCCGGGAAGGCGCGGATCGGACGCTCGTAAGCCAGGAAACCCGGCCGTGATCCAGACGTCGCTCGCCCTCGCGGAGCTGGGGCAATGACATGTCGCGATCAGCATTGCTGGTCGGCCTCCTCGCTTTCGGGGTCGCCGGCCTCTCATCCTCCATCGCTAGCGCAACGCCCGACCAGCTGACGCTGGTCAGCCGTGGCTATGACGGACGCCCCGGCACCGGACCGTGGTGGGTCTCGGACTCCGTCGGGACATCGATCTCGGCCGACGGCCGGCGGGTGACGTTCGTCTCGTCGGCCACCAACATGTGGCAGGACGCGCCGGAAGGAGAGAAGGAGGTCTACGTCCGGGACTTCGCCGGCCCCGGCGTCTCGCCGGTCAGCCGCGGCGACGGCGCAGCCGGCGCGCTGGCCGATGACGGCCAGCTCTCGTGGGGAGGGGGCATCACGCCGGACGGCCGCTCTGTCGACTTCGCGGCGAACCTCCCCGAGACCGGTAGCCCGACCGGCCTCTTCGGCTATCGCCGCGACCTGACCGAGGGCCGGACCACGATCGTCGCCGCCGACGACCACAACCGCCCGGTCGACTTGTGGCCTCCCCACGGCTGGCCCGCCCCGGTCGGCAACCGCTACATGCTGTTTCAGACCAACCAAGCGGTGATCGACGCTGTCGGCGCGGTCCCCGGCGGGATCTACCTTCGCGATCTGGAGGTGGGGCGCAGCGTCCTCATCAGCCGTGCGACCGGCCAGGACGGCGCACCCGCGGACGTCAGCCTGGGCGCCGCCTCCCCCGGAGGCCGCTACGTGACGTTCACCTCGGCCTCCGGCGCGCTGGCCGCCGGGCCCGAGGCGTCGAATCCCGCCGGCGGCGGCTTCCTCTACCTGCGCGACGTGCGGCTCGGTCAGACGATCCTCGTCAGCCGCGCCGACGGGCGCTCCGGTCAGCCGATCGCAACACGAACCATCGGCGGCGGTCAGGTCCGCGGCGACGGCTGCCAGGTCGTGTTCACCGCGACCGGCACGGACATCGCCGAGGGCTCCCCCGCCAACGGCGGGCTGGAGGTCTACCTGCGCGACGGCTGCCGCGGCACCACCACGCTCGTCAGCCGCGCAGACGGCGACGGGCCCGCGGCCGCGACGGTGCCGCCGACCGACTGGTTGGCGCCCTATGACATGTCAGCACTCGCGACGAGCGCCGACGGCCGCTACGTCCTCTTCGGCACGACCGCGCGCAACCTCGCCGCCGGGGTCCGCGGAGGAGGAGAGCTGTACCTCCGTGACCTGATCGGCAAGCGCACGATCCTCGTCAGCCGCGGCGACGGCCCCAACGGGGCGCCCTCCGGCGGCGCCGACCTCGCGACGATGACGCCCGACGCCCGGTACGTCGTGTTCACCTCGGCCAGCACGGTGCTTGCCTCGGGCATCATCAACAGCATCAGGCAGGTGTTCCGGCGCGAGCTCGGGTCAGTGCCACCCGCGCCGGCGCCGGTTCGGACCTGTGGCGCGATCGACGACCCGGGCATCGGCGGCACGCCCGCACCGCCGTGCCCGAGATCGGACGACGACAACAACGACGGCGGCGGTGACGGACCCGCGGGCGGCGGCCTGCCCACGACGCCCAAGCCGGTGACCGTCACGGTCCCGGAAACGACACCGACGGCCTCCGGTGATCCTCCCGGCTCGCCAACCACCGAAGCGTCCGCCGTCGCGACGGTCCCCACCCTCGTCCGCGCACCGATGCTGAGCGCTATCACCGCCACAGCGTCGGCCGTGCGCGCCTGGGTCGACCTGCCCGCCACGGTACAGCTCACCGTCGCCCGACAGGCCGGCCGCCGCTGGCAGCCCCTGCGCACGCTGAAGGTGACCGCCGCCAAGGCCGGCCGCGTCAGCGTGAAGCTCCCCCACCTGGCCCGCGCGCGCTACCGCCTGACGATCCGCGCGCTCGGCGCGTCCGGCACCAAGAGCCCCGCGATCGTCCGCACCATCGACCTGCGCATCCGGAGGACCAACAAGCCATGACCGCCACCCGCCGCATCGCCGGCCTGCTGACCGCCGGCGTGATGCTCACACTCGCGACCGCCCCCGGAGCCTCGGCGGCGCCGTCGTCGACCGCCAACGTCCGCGTCGAGGGAGGTACGAGCACGCTGTTCGAAGGTCTCGTCACCTCGTCGGGCAACCCGGTCAAGGCCGCGTCGGACGCAACCCAGCACCGCTGCGACGGCACCAACCTGAATGCCAACCCCTCACCTGGCGCAACCGCGACCGGCGCCGCCACCGAAGGTCTGCGCCTGGCGGCGATGGACTTCGACGGCAAGTGGTTCCCGGGCTTCGACGACTACTACATCACCCGCTTGGGCCCTGACGCCGAGAACCTCCCCACCAACGTCTACTGGGGCATCCTGGTCAACGACACGTTCACTGACATCGGCGGCTGCCAGGCGCAGATCCACGATGGCAACCGCGTCCTGTGGGCCTACGACGCCTTCCACGAGCGTGGCTTCCTGAAGCTCGCGGTCACCGGCGACAGCGGCGCCAACCCGCAGCCGACGACGACCGTCATCGCCGGCCAGCCGGTCAACGTCACTGTCAGCCGTGCCTACGGCGAGAAGAACCCTAACTACGTCCCGGTCGGTGGGATGACCGTCGCACCCGTCACGACCGCCGCCAACGGCGCCCAGACCGTCGACACCGGCGCGCCGGAGGCCGCGGTGTCGTCGGGCATCGACGGCACCGCCGCGCTCGTGTTCACCACACCCGGCTGGCACCGGATCAAGGCCGACGGCGGCGTCGGCGGCCCGATCCGCTCCAACCGCCTCGACGTCTGCGTCGTCGCCAGCGCCGGCGGCACGTGCGGCGCACCCCCGGCCGACACGACGCCACAGCAGGCGCCGCCCCTGCCGCCCGATCCCATCGGCCCGCCGAGCGCAGGCCCCGGTGGGAGCGCGAACAACGCCAACAACAACGGCGGCCGGTCCATCGGCTCGGCGCAGGGTGCGCCGGTGATCGAGCTGCCCCGGTTCACGGCTGCCGGCGCCAAGGCCGGCCGGATCACCCTGAGCTGGAAGGTCTTGCGGCCGGGCGTCGGCGTGAAGTCCTGGAGCCTGGCCGCCCGCCCCGCCGGCGCGACGTCAAGGGCCTGGGCAGTTCGCGCGCACGGCACGAAGGGCACGAGCGCGCGGCTCGCGCTGGCCGGCGGACGATCGTGGACGATCCGCGCGACGTTCACCGACAAGCTCGATCGTCAGGTCAGCGAGCAGGTCGGCGACGTGCTGGTTCCCCTCGACGCCGGCGCGAAGGGCGTGCGCCGCACCGGCAATTGGCGTCGCAAGGCAGATCGCAAGGCCTGGCTCGGATCGGTCCACGAGGGCCACGCCGGTGCGCGACTGTCGACAAAGCTCGGTGCAGGCAAGGTGGTGGTCTTGGTCCGCGGCGTGCGCAGGAGCGCTGACATCGAGATCACCGCGGGCGGCAAGCGCGCCACCTACCGCGTCTCGGGGAGCGCCACGACCGCGACGCGCGAGATCGTCACGGCGGCGCGTGCACGCGCGGGAGCGGTGACCGTCCGGATCGTCCGGGGGAAGGCAGGGGTCGACGGTGTTGGCACCCGCCCGTAGCGCCGCCGTCCTCGCCATCGTCGTGGCCTGCGCGTTGACCGCGCGACCGGCTGCGGCCGCCGGCGACGCCGACCGGCTCGCCGGCACCACCGAGTACCTCGCCAAGGCCCAGCTGAGCGGCGGCGACCTCTACCCGCCGGCGGCGCTGCTGATCGACGGCGCCAGCACGCAGGCGTGGGGCGCGCTCGGCCTCGCCGCGGGCGGCGTCAACGCGGCCAAGCAGAAGGTGCCCGGCGGGACGCCGCTCTATGACTCGCTCAAGGGCAACCTTGGGCTCCTCAACTCGACGGGTGACGCCGCGCTGTTCCTGCTCGTGGAGCCCACCGTCCACGACGTGCGCGAAGACGACGGAACCAAGGGCTATGAGGTGGAGCCGCTCGTCAACGCCGTGCTGGGCGGGCAGGTGAGGATCGGTCCCGACGCCGGGGGCTTTGCCTGGCAGTCCCCCGGCTTCGTCGCGGCCGACGCGCGCTCCACGGCGCTGGCGGCGCTCGCGCTGGAAAGCGTGCGCGACGACCCGGACGTGCGCCTGGCGGTCGGCGACGCGATCGTCAGCGCGGTCAGCTGGCTGGGCGACCACGGGACCGCCGGCACCTGGACGACCCTCGGCGCATCGACCGCCGACACCGAGACCTCCGCCCTGGCCGTCGAGGCGATCCAGGCCAGCAGGGTGAGCTCGCCCGCGCTGCGCAACGCGGTCTCCGCGTTCGGCGCTTGGCTCCAGCAGCGCCAGAACGCCGACGGCGGCTTCGGCACCGGCGCCCCAGGGGCGCCGTCTGACCCGCTGTCCACCGCGGCCGCCGCCCGCGCCCTCGCCGCGACCGGCACGCCACCGTCCGAGTTCCACCACGCCGACACCGGCGCGACGCCCATCGATTTCCTCGGCGCTGTCCAGGACCCAGTCGACCACCACGTCGGCACCACCGATCCGGTCCGGACGACGGGGTACGCGGCGCTGGCCTTCGCCAGCGCATCGCTCCCGCTCGGACACGTGACCGGCACCTATGGCCTGGGCGGCCAGTCGCCGCAGAAGGTCCCGCAGAACCTGCCGACCGGGCCGACGCTGCCGATCGAGGTCCCCATCCCCAGGCCGTCGCCACCAACGCCAGCGCCCGCCGCGGCGCCGGCGCCCGGGCCGGTCGTGCAGCCGGCGACGACCGCACCCGCCCGTGAGCCGTCCACGGTGCGCCGGATCAAGAACACCAAGAAGCCCCCGGCCAGCGAAGGCGACGGTGGCACCGGCGACGCCGGATCGGGCAACGGCTCCGGCGGAGGCGGCGGCACGGTCGCCACCGCCGGTGCGCCGAATCGGGCCGGAGGCGGCGGCGGCGCAGGTACAAGCGTCACCGCCGCTACGAGCATCTCGGCCAGCGCCGTGCCCGCGCCACGCGCGGCGCAGCGCCGCGGCGGCACGCCGACCAAGACCACCTCCGACGCCCCGCGCGAGGTGCGCGGCACGCTCATCGGCCGCGACAGCGCGACACCCGGCGCCGCGGGCAGCCGCGCCGCAACCCCCGGCGCTGCGGGAGCGAGCGCCGGTCACGCCCCCACGCCGTGGTGGGCGATCGCGCTCGCCCTCGCGATCCTCGCCGGCATCGCCGCCGGCTTCCGCCTCGACCGTCGCACCCCGGAGGTCGCACTGTGACCATCATGTACGCCGCGCTCGACGCCGACCTCGGCGACGCGCTCTCGCGCCTGACCTCGCTGCTCGCCATCCCGATGCTGATCGCCGCGGCGGCGGTCCTCGTGCTCACCGGGATCGAGCTCGGCCGCTGGGTCGGCGAGACCGCACGGCGCCGCCGAGCCACAGGCCCGCTGAGCGTCCTCACCCAAACCGTGCTCGAGGATCCGCTCGCCGCGACCCATCTCGCCGCCGGAGCGCCGAGCACGCCAGCCGCGACGACGCTGCAGCGCATCGGTGGTGCCGTCGCCGCGACCGACCTCGACGGCATCGAGCATGCCCTCGACGACTTCGAGCATGTCGTCGAGCGGCGGTTGGACCGCACGCGGATGATCGTCCGCGCCGGCCCCGCGATCGGTCTGATGGGCACGCTGATCCCGCTCGCCCCTGGCCTGCGCGCCCTCGGCCAGGGCAACATCCACCTGCTCACCAACGACCTGCGGATCGCGTTCGCCGCGACGACCGTCGGCCTGCTCTCGGGCACCGTCGCGTTCGGGCTGACGCTCGCGCGCACGCGACGCTGGAGCGAGGACCTCGCGTCGATGGAACGCGCAACCGAGCGGCCGCGTGCGACCGCGGCTGCCGCCGCCACGCTGCGCGCCGAGGCCGACGCCCGCGCGCTCGTCGAGGACGCGAGCGCCGAGGTGCTCGCGCGATGAGACGCCACCGCACGCGCGCGCGGCGCAAGCTCGGCGGCGAGACCGGCGACCCGCTCGACGGCCTCGTCAACCTCTTCGACCTCGGCATCGTGTTGGCAGTCGCGTTCCTGATCGCCGGCCTGGCCTCGACGATCGACCGCCAAGACGCGCAGCTCAAGCCGCGCACGCAGGCCGTGCCAACACCCTCGAAGTCCGCGCCCGCGCGCGGCAAGGGCAAGGCGGTCGGGACCGTCTACCGCCTCGGCGACGGACGGCTGATCTACACCCGGCCCCGAGGCGGCGGCGGGTGAGAAAAGCGTCTCGCGCGCGAGTAACAAAGCTGTTGGTCCTCGGCGCGCTGGCCGTCGCCACGCTGCTGCCTGGCGCCGCCGCCGCGACGCCGCCGTGGACCGCCAACCAGGGCCAGCTCGACAAGACCGTCAGCTACATGCGAGGCGCCCAGAACGCCGACGGCGGCTTTGGCGGATCGGCCGGCCAGCCGTCCGACCCGCTGTTCAGCGCCTGGGTCGTCATGGCGCTCGCGGCGGCCGGGATCAACCCCAAGGACCAGCACGTCGTCGGCGGGACCGACGCCTACACCTACGTTACCGCCCACGCCGACGCCCTGTCAGAGACCACCGACTTCGAGCGCGCGATGCTCGTCGCGATCGCCTCTGACACCTCGCCGCGCGACTTCGGCGGTCGCGACCTCGTCGCGGCGATCCTCACGCGACGGCTGCCCAACGGCTCGTTCACCCACGCCGCCGGCGCCATGGCCGGCGGCATCAACGACACCGCCTTCGCGATGCTCGGGCTCAGCGCCACCGACGAGCCGACCAAGACGGACATCATCTCCCGCGCCGCCGCCTGGCTGGTCGAGGTGCAGAGCAAGGACGGCGGCTGGTCCTGGGCACCCGGCCGCGAGGAGTCCTCGGACATGACCGCCGCGGTCATCCAGGCGCTGCGGATCGCGCCGTCCACCCCCAAGCGCGCCGAAGCGCAGCGCCGCGGCTGGTCCTACCTGCGCTCGACCCAGCGCGACGATGGCGGCTTTGCCCAGACGCCGATCGACCCGGACTCCAACTCCGCGTCGACCGCCTGGACGCTGCAGGCGATGTGGGCTTCGGCGATCGACCCGACCACCTGGCGGCGCAAGGGCGGCACGCCGCTGGACTACCTTGCCTCGCTGCAGCAGCCCGACGGCTCCATCAAGTACATGAAGGGCCGCAGCCTCAACGACCTCTGGATGACGGCCTACGCCGCGCCCGCGCTGGCCGGCTACCCGCTGCCCGTGCCGTCGATCGCACGGACGACCGGCAAGGGCGGCAAGGGCGCGGCGCTCTACAGCCGCCCACAGCCGGATAGCACCGGCAACGCGAGCGGCGGCGTGCGTGAGATCTCGTCGTCCTCGACGGAGACCAGGACCCGCCGACGCGACGGCGCCAAGCGCACCGCGACCGGCACGGCGCAGTCCAACGGGATCGCGACCTCCGGCGTGACGCCGATCGCCTCACAGACCAAGGACATCAAGAAGACCGGCGGGCGAACGAGCCGCGAGCCGGCGAAGGCCAAGCCACGACGACCCGCCGCGCGCGACAACGACGCCGGCGAACCCGTCACCGGCCGCCTGCTCGCCAGCGCCGCGCCCGCCGGCGTGTCGGGCACCGGCACCCGCGCCGCCGCCGCGCCCGGCCTGCGAGCGCCCCGCGCCAACGACGACCCATCGGCGATCACCGCGCTCGCGCTCACCGGACTGCTGCTCGCCGCCGCCCTCGGCGGCGCCGCCCTCGAAGCCCACCACGGACGCAAGGGACTGCTCCCATGACCACCA
>JBEVLC010000246.1:0-7864 GCA_040509415.1 Baekduia sp.
TGCCCAGCAGGCCGCGCGCGAGAGCGCCGACGAAGCCGCCCAGCGGGCGGCACTGCTCTCCTCCGAGCTGCGCGAGGCGCGCCGACGCATCGACGCCGAGGACACCGCCCGGCGCGAAGCCGAGGCGCGTGCGGAGGCGGCAAGCGCCGAGCTGGAGGAACTGCGGGCGACAGCGACCGCCGCCAGCGAGCGCGCGGCACTGGCCGAGCAGGCGACCGCGGGCCTGGCGCGCGTCGAGGCCGAGCTGACCGAGGCGCGGGCGCGCGCCGAGGAGGCCGGATCGCTGCGCCGGCGGCTGGCCGCGGCGACCGGGGATCGCGACGCGGTGACGGTCGAGGTCGAGACGCTGCGAGCGCGTCTCGAAGAAACCGAGGCGGCGCGGACCCAGGAGACGCTGGCGCTGCAAGCCGCGCTGAGCGCCGCCCAAGCCGACGCCGAGGGCGCCCAGCAGGCGCTCCAGGCCGACACCGACGACCTGCGCAACTGGCTCGCCGACGCCGAGCAGCGCGCCGGTCGCGCAGCGGCCGAGGCGGCAGCGGTGCGCGAGCGGCTGGCGGCGGCCGAGGCCGAGGCGACGGCCGAAGCGGAGACGCTGCGCGCGCGGCTGGAGGAGGCCCAGCGCGCCGCCGACGACGAGCTCGCGGCGCTGCACGAGCGGCTCGCGGTCGTCGAGGCCTCGGGCGAGTCCGAGGCGGCGGGTCTGCGTGAGCGGCTAGCGGCGATCGAGCGCGCTGCTGAGGAGCGCGTCGCCGACGCCGAGGCGCGGCTGGCATCGACCGAGACCGAGGCGGCGCGGGAGACCGAGCGCCTGCGCCGGGCCGCGGTCGAGGCGGCCGAGGTCGCTGCCTCGGAGGCCGAGGGCCTGCGCGCACGGCTGGAGGAGGCGCAGGCGTCGGCCACGGTCGAGACCGACGCGCTGCGTGCGCAACTGAAGGAGACCGACGCGGCGGCTGCCGCCGAGGCCGACGCGCTGCGCCGGCGGCTGGAGGACTCCGAGGCGAAGGCGACCGCGGTCCTCGACGAGCTCCAAGACGAGTTGGTCGCGGCGCGAGCCGCCGAGGCGACCGCGCGCGAGGAGGCTGCCGCGCAGGAAGCGTCGTTCGAGGAGCGCGTGGCGGCGGCGCGCGCGACGGCTGCGGCGGAGGCGTCCGCGGCGCGCGAGGAGGCCGAGCAGCGGGTCGCCGCCGCACGGGAGGCGATCGAGCGGCAGCTCGCCGAGGTGCGCGAGGACGCTCGGCGGCGTGTGGCCGAGGCGCAGGCGGGGGTCGAGTCCGAGACGACGGCCCTGCGTGCAGCGGCCGAGCGGCAGGTCGCGGCGGCGCATGAGGAGGCCGAGCAGCGCGTGGCGGCCGTGCGGGAGGCTGTCGACGGCGAGATGGCCGCCGCCCGCGAGGAGGCCGAGCAGCAGGTGGCAGCCGCGCGCGCCGAGGCCGCCGAGGAGACGGCGAGGGCACGGCAGCGCATCGCGGTGGCACACGCAGACGCCACCACGGCGCGCGAGGAAGCCGACCAGCAGGTCGCCGCCGCGCAGGCCGAGGCCACCGCAGCGCGCGAGGAGGCCGAGCAGCGAGTCGCCGCAGCACAGGCCGACGCCACCGCGACCCGCGAGGAAGCCGAGCAGCAGATCGCCGCAGCACAGGCCGACGCCACCGCGACTCGCGAGGAGATCGCGCAGCGGGTAGCCGCAGCACAGGAGGCTGCGACCGAGGCGGTCCGCACAGCGCGCGAAGAGGCCCGGCAACGCGTCGCGGCGGCCCAGGCAGAGGCCGACGCCGCGCGAGATGACGTGGCTCAGCAAGTCGCTTCCGCCCAAGCGGCGGCCGACGCGCAGGCGGCAACGGCACGCGCCGAAGCCGAACACCAGATCGCCGCCGCGCAGGCAGCCGCCACCGAAGCGATCGACAGCACACGCGAGCAGGCGCGGGAGCGCATCGCGGCTGCCGAAGCAGCGGCCGCCTCGGCACGCGACGAGGTCGCTCAGCAGGTTGCCGCCTTGCAAGCCGCTGCGGACGAGCAGGTCGCGTCGGCTCGGACGGACGCGCGCGAGCGCGTCGCAGCGGCACAGGCCGAGGCCGCGACGGCACGCGAGGAGATCGCGCAGCAGGTCGCCGCTGCTCGCGCGGAGGCCGAACAGCTGGTCTCCACCGCCCAAGCGGAGGCTGCCGCGGCACGCGACGAGGTCGTCCACCAGGTGGCCGCCGCACGCGCCGCCGTCGCCGACGAGCTCGCGACCGTCCGCGACGAAGCCGAGCAGCGCGTCGCGGCGGCACGGACAGCGGCCGAGCAGCAGGTCGCGGCGATCGAGGCGGACGCCCGCGAGCGGGTGGCCGATGCCGAGAGCCGCGTCAGCGCCGCCGAGCAGGCGCGCGCGCGAGCGGAGGCCGAGACCGAGCAAGCCGTGGCGCACGCACGGGCCGATATCGATGAGCGAACCTCTGCGATCGAGGCCGACAGCGAGGCGCGTATCGCCGCCGCTCAGGCCGAGGCGCGCGCGGCGCAAGCCCACGCCGACGAGCAGGTCACCGCGGCGCGAGAGGCCGTCGAGCGCGCGCGGGCGGAGGCGATCGAGGATGCGCGCGAAGCGCTAGAGGCGGCACACGCGCAGGCCGCCGAGGCCGAAGCCGCGGTAGCGCGCGCGCAGGCCGACGCGCGAGCAGCACGCGACGAAGCAACCGCCGAAGCCGAAGCCGCAGGTGCCGCCATCGCGGCCGCGCGCACCGCGGCGCAGGCTGACGCCGAGGAGCGCGTCGCCGCCGCACGGGCCGAGGGCGAGGCGCGGATCGCCGCGCTCCAAGACGAGCTCGATCGTGAGCGCGACGAGACCGACGACCGCATCGCGGCCGCCATGGCCGACGTTGAGGCGCAGATGGCGGCGACCATCGCCGAGCACGAACGCGAGCGCGGCCAGCTCGCCGAGCGCGTCGACGCGGCGCGCGCTGACGCCGAGGAGCGACTGGCCGCGACCCAGGACGCCTTGGCCCGCGAGCGCGAGACGGCGGCTGAGCAATTGCGAGCAGTCGAGCTCGCAGCGCAGGAGCGGCTCGCGGAAGCAGAGGTCAACACGGCAGCACAAGTCGCGGCGGTCCAAGAGCAGGCTGCCACGCGCATCGCAGCGCTCCAGGCCGAGTCCACTGAGCAGCTCGCCGCGGCCGAGGAGCGAACGACCGCGCGTGTCGCCACCGCGGAAGCGCAGCTCCGCGGCCAGCTTGCCACCGTCCAGGACGAGCTCAACCGCGAACGCGAAACCGCCGCCGCGCAGCTCACCGCCGCCCAGGACGAGCTCAGCCGCGAGCGGGAAGCCGCCGCCGCGCAGCTGGAGACCGTTCGCGCCGAGGCGCAGGCCACCGGTGCCCGCGCGCAGCAGCGGGCGCAGGAGCGCATCGCCGCCGCCGAGGAGGAGATCGCGCGCATCCGCGCCGAGGCGGGCAGCACGGTCGATGAGCAGGTCACGGCGGCGCGTACCGAGGCCGCCGCCCAGCTCGACGCCGCTCGCGCCCAGGCCGAGCACGATCTCCACGCCGCCCGCGCGAGCCTCCAGGCAGACGCCGACGCGCAGATCGCCGCCGGCGTTGCCGACGCCCTCGCGCAGAGCGACGCCGCCATCGAAGCCGCCCGCCTCGAGGCCGACCAGCGGATCGCGACCGCCCAGATCGCCGCCGAGGAGCGCGCCCGCGCGACCGAGGGCCGTCTCGTCGCTGCCCAGGCCGAGCACGAAGAGCGGGTCGCGGCATTCCAAGCCGAGCGCGCCGAGCTTCTCGCCCGCATCTCCGACAGCGAGCCGCGCACCGCCGAGCTCGAGCAAGCGCTCGCCGACGCCCAGGACCGCATCCGCGCCGAGAGCGAGCGCGCGGCCAGCGCCGAGCAGCAGGCAGACGCCGGTCTCCAGGCCGTCACCGAGCGCGCCGACGCCGCCGAGGCTCAGGTCGCCGCGTTGCAAGCCGAGCTCCGTGACACCCGCGACCAGCTCACCGAGGCTGACGACGCCAGCACGACCCAAGTCGCCGCCCTCCAAGCCGAGCTCCGCGAGCGCGAGGCCGCACTCCAGGCCGAGATCGATGATCTCCGCACCGCAGCCCAGCGCGCCCGGGCCGAGTCTCCGGCAACCGGGATCGTCATCGACGACGAGCTGCTGGCCGCGCTCGGCGACGACGGCGAGGATCGCACGCTGCTCGCCCCGGAGGTCCGCCGCGAGCGCCTGGTCGTGATGACCTTGATCTTCATCGCCGTCCTCGCCGGCGTCGCGCTCGTGACCAGCGGGCTCACCGACGTGCTGCGATGAGCGACGAGGGTGGGCGGGTCCGGGTCTTCGTTAGCCTGTGCCGCCGGATGCGCCGCCGCCTCCTCACTGCCGGGATCTGCTGCGCCGCACTGGCGGTGGCCGCGCCCGCCCCCGCCTCCGCGCAGGCGCCCGGCCAGTCACAGCTCAGCTCCACCACGCCCGGCAGCGCGACGTCCAGCGCACCCAGCACGGCGACCTCGGGCGTGCCCGCCACCTCGTCAGTCCCGGCAGGAACGGTTCCGCCGACCGCGAGCACGGCCGCTCCACCGAGCACCGGCGCGCCGGCCACGACCGCGGCACCGGCGAGCACCGCCGTCCCCGCTGGGACGTCCGGCAAGGCCGCTCGTCCGTCTTCGGACGACGACACGGCGACGATCATCCTGCTCGCTGCCATCGGCCTTCTGCTGCTCCTCGCGGCCGCGCTCTGGGGCGCCGCGCGGTGGTGGGCCTGGGAGCCCATGTGGTGGGTCCGATGGCGTCACGCGACAGCCGAGGCCGGTTGGCGGACGTCCGCCGCGTGGGCCGAGTTCCGTGACTGGGTCCGTCTCGGGCGCTAGCCCGGGCCTACACTGGAGTTAACCCGGAAGAAGCGGGATCGACCCGTTCTTCCGTCCGGCCCACGCGCCACCCTGCTCGACCCACCTTCAAGGTTTCGAGCATGCCGCGGGCCGGCGGCGAGGAAGGAAGCAGAGGCGCATGGACACAGCACCACAGACCGCATTCGCATCGGAGATCCAGCCGGGTCGCGCACTGTCGATCGAGCGGTACTTCACCACCGCGGGGGTCGCCCCGTTCGACACCGTCGACTGGGAGCTGCGCACCGCAGACGTCGGCTCGTTCCGCCAAGACAACGTCGAGTTCCCCAAGACGTGGTCCCAGAACGCGACCAACATCGTCACGCAGAAGTACTTCCGTGGCCAGATCGACTCGCCCGCGCGTGAGCGCTCCGTCAAGCAGATGATCGGCCGCGTCGCCGGCACCATCTCCGACTGGGGCCGCCAGCGCGGCTACTTCGCGACCGCGGAAGACGGCGACGCCTTCCAGGACGAGCTCACCTACATCTTGCTTCACCAGCTCGCGGCGTTCAACTCGCCCGTCTGGTTCAACGTCGGCTTCGAAGAGTCGCCGCAGTGCTCGGCCTGCTTCATCCTCTCGGTCGAGGACACGATGGACTCGATCCTCGACTGGAACACGCGCGAGGGCCGGATCTTCCGCGGCGGTTCCGGGTCGGGCATCAACCTGTCCAACATCCGCGGGTCGATGGAGCCGCTGAGCAAGGGCGGCACCGCCTCGGGCCCCGTCTCCTTCATGCGTGGCGCTGACTCCTGGGCCGGCACGATCAAGTCGGGCGGCAAGACGCGCCGCGCGGCCAAGATGGTGGTCTTGGATGTCGACCATCCCGACATCGTCGAGTTCATCGAGTGCAAGGCCAAGGAGGAGGACAAGGCCGAGGCTCTGCGCAACGCGGGCTTCGACATGTCCATCGACGGCGACGGCTTCAAGTCGATCCAGTACCAGAACGCCAACAACTCGGTCCGCGTGACCGACGCGTTCATGGAGGCCGTCGAGAACGACGCCGAGTGGCGCACGCTCGCGCGCTCGAACCGCCAGCCGATCGGCGAGCCGATGAAGGCACGCGACCTGATGCGCAAGATCGGCGACGCCGCCTGGCGCTGCGCCGACCCGGGCGTTCAGTACGACACCATCATCAACGAGTGGCACACGTGCCCGAACTCGGGGCGCATCAACGCGTCCAACCCGTGCTCGGAGTACATGCACGTCGATGACTCGGCGTGCAACCTCGCGTCGCTGAACCTGATGAAGTTCCGGCGCCCGGACGGCACCTTCGAGGTCGAGAAGTTCGAGAAGGCCGTCGACGTCGTCTTCCTCGCCCAAGAGATCGTCGTCGGGCCGTCGAGCTACCCGACCGAGGAGATCGGCGTCAACGCCCGCGCGTTCCGCCAGCTCGGCCTCGGCTACGCCAACCTCGGCGCGTACTTGATGTCCAACGGCATGCCGTATGACTCGGAGCCCGGCCGCGCGACGGCAGCGGCGATCACCGCGCTGATGACCGGCCGCGCGTACCTGCAGTCGGCCAAGGTCGCCGCGGCGATCGGCCCGTATGAGCGCTACGCCGAGAACCGCGAGGCGCACAACAAGGTCATGCGGATGCACCGCGACGCGACGGCCCACATCCCGGTCGGCACCGGCCGCGACGACACGCTGCTGGCCGCGGCTCGCGAGGTCTGGGACGAGGCCGTCGAGGTCGGCGAGACCCACGGCTACCGCAACGCGCAGGCGACGGTGCTCGCGCCCACGGGCACGATCTCGTTCCTGATGGACTGCGACACGACGGGCGTCGAGCCCGACTTCTCGCTGGTCAAGCACAAGGAGCTCGTCGGTGGCGGGTCGATGATCATCGTCAACAAGACGGTGGGCCTCGCGCTGCAGACGCTCGGCTACGAGCAGGCCGAGATCGACCAGATCGTCGCGCACATCGACCAGTACGGCACGATCGTCGAGGCGCCCGGCATCAAGGACGAGCACCTCGAGGTCTTCGACGTCGCCGTCGGCTCGCGCGCGATCAGCCACATGGGCCACATCAAGATGATGGGCGCGGTCCAGCCCTTCATCTCGGGCGCCATCTCCAAGACGGTCAACCTCCCCAACACCGCGACGGTGGAGGACATCGTCGACGCCTACACGCAGGCCTGGCGCCTGGGCGTCAAGGCGCTGGCGATCTACCGCGACGGGTCCAAGACCGCGCAGGCGCTGCGCACCGACGCGCAGTCCGACGAGGCGCTGGTGCCGTCGCTGGACTCCGAGGAGTTCGCGCAGGCCGTCAAGGACGAGGTCGCCAAGCAGCTCGACTCGATCGGGCCGCGCCGCAACAAGATGCCGCGTGAGCGCCAGTCGATCACGCACAAGTTCAACATCGGCGGCCACGAGGGCTACATCACGGCCGGCATGTACGAGGACGGCCAGGTCGGCGAGATCTTCATCACCGACGTCGGCAAGGAGGGCTCGACCCTCCGCGGCATGATGAACTCGTTCGCGACCGCGATCTCGATCGCGCTGCAGTACGGCGTGCCGCTCGAGACGCTCGTCTCGAAGTTCGCCTACATGCGCTTCGAGCCGGAAGGGATCACCCAGAACCCGGAGATCCCGTTCGCGAAGTCGATGCCCGACTACATCATGCGCTGGCTCGCCTCGCGCTTCTTGGACGCCGAGATCCAGGAGGAGCTCGGGATCCTGACCGCCGAGGTCCGGGCCAAGAAGGCGGCCGAGGAGGCCGTGACCTTCTCGAGCGACACCGCTGGCCCGGCCACGCCGCAGGCGACGCCGTCCAACGGCGGCGGCAACGGCGGCTCCAAGCCGCCGACATCCGCGCTGACCGACACACCGCCGGTCCGCCCGGCCCGCCTCGTCGGCCTCGACCTCGGCCCAGCCTGCAGCCAGTGCGGCGGCATGATGCAGCGCACCGGCTCCTGCTACACCTGCTCGTCCTGCGGCAACAACACCGGCTGCGGCTGAGCCACCGCTGAGGTCAGCCGCTCCGACGCCGGCCCGCGTCGAAGCTCTGCC
>JBEVLC010000247.1:0-3916 GCA_040509415.1 Baekduia sp.
CGCGACGACGCCTCGCAGGTCCTGCTCGAGTGGCGCGGTGGCACGGCGCAGGCGCTGCGGGCGCGCTTTGCCGGCGACGCGCTCGCCTAGGCGGGCGGCTTGACCTCGCGCAGCGTGCCGTCCTCGGGGTCGAAGACGAAGCCGCGGATGTGGTCGCGGTGCGGGAGCTCGCGGGCGGTGCGGAGGCGCTCGAGCGAGTGGTGGAGCGTCGCCTCGAGGTCGCTGAAGGCGCCGAGGCGCCAGTTGGGCAGGACGCCGTCGTCGGCGAGCTGCTGGCGGAAGTTGTCCTCGGAGGCGTTGCAGAGGCCGCAGCCCTCGTGCATGACGACGACGATGTCCTCGGTGCCCAGCAGCCGCTGCGACGCGCTGAGGGAGCGCATGGCGTCGTCGGTGACCAGGCCGCCGGCGTTGCGGATGATGTGGGCATCGCCGCGCTCGAGGCCGAGCATCGGGAAGAGGTCGATGCGCGTGTCCATGCAGGACAGCACGGCGACCTTGCGCTGTGGGCGGGGGCTGAGCCCCGGGGCGGCCAGCTCGGCTGAGCGGGCGGCGGCGAACTCGAGCATCTCGTCGGCGTTCTTGGACATCTAACGCCGGATCGTATGGCCTCAGACGCGCAGCGGGCCGCCCGGGAGAACCCGGACGGCCCGCAGAGGTCCTGCTGGTGCTGGGCGGCTAGGCCGCGACCGGCGCCGGAGCGTCGGAGTACGTCTCGCCGCGCTCGGCCTTCTCGACCAGCGAGGCCGGCGGCTCGAAGCGCGCGCCGTACTGCTCGGCCAGCTCACGGGCACGCGCGACGAAGCCCTGCGGGCCGCCGTCGTATCCGTTGATGTACTGGAGCACGCCGCCCGACCAGGCCGGGAATCCGATGCCGAAGATCGAGCCGATGTTCGCGTCGGCGACCGACTCGATCACGCCCTCGTCCATGCAGCGGACTGTCTCCAGCGCCTCGGCGAACAGCATCCGCTCCTCGAGGTCCTTGAGCGAGATCGTCGACGGGTCGGCGACCGGCGGGTAGATGTCCCGCAGGCCGGGCCAGAGGCCGGCGCGCTTGCCGTCCTCGTAGTCATAGAAGCCGGCGCCGCGCAGCTTGCCCGCGCGACCCTCCTCCAGCATGCGGTCGATGACCGCGTAGGCCGGGTGGTCGCGCCACTCGCCGCCCTCGGCCTCGACGGCCTCCTTGGTGGCCTTGCGGATCTTGGCCGCCAGCTCCATGTTGAGCTCGTCGGTCAGCTGCAGGATCGGCGCGGGGTAGCCGGCCTGCGACGAGGCCTGCTCGATCGTGGGCGCCGGAACGCCCTCGGCCAGCATCGCGATGCCCTCGGTGATGAAGGTGCCGATGACGCGGGAGGTGTAGAAGCCGCGCGAGTCGTTGACGACGATCGGCGTCTTCTTGATGGCCTTGGCCAGATCGAGCGCCCGGTAGAGCGTCTCGTCGCTGGTCTGCTCGCCCTTGATGATCTCCAGCAGCGGCATCTTGTCCACGGGGCTGAAGAAGTGCAGCCCGATGAAGTCGGCGGGGCGCGAGACGCCCTCGGCCAGCTGGGTGATCGGCAGCGTCGAGGTGTTGGACCCCAACAAGGCGCCCTCGGCGAGATGCGGCTCGATCTCGGCGAAGACCTGCGCCTTGACGGCCGGGTCCTCGAAGACGGCCTCGATGACCAGCTCGGCGCCGGCCGCGTCGGCGGCGTCAGCGCTGGCCGTGATCCGGCCGAGCAGCTCGTCGGCGGCCTCCTGCGTGGAGCGACCACGCGAGACGGCCTTGTCGACCAAGGCCTTGCTGTAGCCCTTGCCGCGGTCGGCGGCCGCCTGGTCGACGTCCTTGAGGACGACCTCGATGCCCGCCTTCGCGCAGACGTAGGCGATGGCCGCGCCCATCATGCCGGCGCCCAGCACCACTACCTTGCTCGGCGTGAAGCGCTCCGCGTCAGCGGCACGCCCACGCGGGCCGTTGACCTGCTGCAGATCGAAGAAGAACGCCTGGATCATGTTCTTCGCGACCTGGCCGGTGGCCAGGTCGGTGAAGTAACGACCCTCGATCTCGATCGCGGTGTCGAAGTCGACCTGTGCGCCCTCGACCGCCGCGGCCATGATGTGGTGCGGTGCCGGGTAGTTGGCGCCCTTGAGCTGCTTGCGCAGGTTGGAGGGAAACGCCGGCAGGTTCATCGCCAGCTTCGGGTTGCTCGGCGTGCCGCCCGGCATCTTGTAGCCCTTGACGTCCCATGGCTGAACCGCCTCGGGATTCGCCACGATCCACGCCTTGGCGGCCGGCAGCAGGTCCTCGCGCGTGGCGACGACCTCGTCGACCAGGCCCATCTCCTTGGCTTGGGCCGGGCGCTTCTCCTGGCCCTGGAGCAGCAGCTGCATCATCGCGTCGACGATGCCGAACATGCGCACCGTGCGCACGACGCCGCCGCCGCCGGGCAACAGCCCCAACTTGACCTCGGGGAAGCCGAGCTTGGCCTTCGGGTCATCGACGATGACGCGGTGATGCGCGGCCAGCGCGATCTCCAGGCCACCGCCCAGCGCGGCGCCGTTGATCGCGGCGACGACCGGAACGCCGAGCGTCTCCAGCCGGCGCAGCTGGCTCTTGACCTCGCGGATGCCCGCGGCGAACTCCACGGACTGCTCGCGCGTGACCGTCTTGAGGTCGTTGAGATCGCCGCCTGCGAAGAACGTCTTCTTGGCTGACGTCAGGACGACACCCTTGATGTCGTCCTTCTCGGCCTCAAGCCGGTCGACGGTCGCGCCCATCGACTCGATGTAGGCGCGGTTCATCGTGTTGGCCGACTGGTTGGGGTCGTCCAGCGTCAGGATGACGATCCCGTCGTCGCCCTTGTCGTACTTGATGGTCGTGGACTCAGCCATGGCTTAGATCGCCTCCACGACGGTCGCGATGCCCATGCCGCCGCCGACGCAGAGCGTGCAGAGCCCGTACTTGCCGCCGGTGCGGTGCAGCTCGTCGATGATGGTGCCGAGGATCATGCCGCCGGTCGCGCCGAGCGGATGGCCCATGGCGATGGCGCCGCCGTTGACGTTGACCTTCTCCATGTCGAGGCCCATGTCGCGCACGAAGCGCAAGACGACGGCCGCGAAGGCCTCGTTGATCTCGACGAGGTCGAGCTGATCGGCGGTGATGCCGGCCTTGGCCAGCGCCTTCTTTGAGGCGGGCGCGGGACCGGTCAGCATGATCGTCGGGTCGGCGCCCGAGACGGCCGTGGCCAGGATGCGCGCGCGCGGCGTGAGGCCCAGCGCGTTGCCGGTCTCCTCGTTGCCGATCGCGACCAGCGAGGCGCCGTCCACGATGCCGCTTGAGTTCCCCGGCGTGTGGACGTGGTCGATCTTCTCGATCCAGTGGTACTTCTGCAGCGCGACGGCGTCGAAGCCGCCCATCTCGCCCATGGCGGCGAACGAGGGCTTGAGCTTGCCCAGCGTCTCGACCGTCGTGCCGGCGCGGATGAACTCGTCCTTGTCGAGGACGAGGTTCTCGTTGATGTCCTTGACCGGGATGACCGAGTTGTCGAACTTGCCGGCCGCCTGGGCGGCGGCGGCGCGCTCCTGCGAGCGCGCGGCGTAGGCGTCGACATCGTCGCGGGTGAAGGACTCGACCGTGGCGATGAGGTCGGCACCGACGCCCTGCGGGATGAAGGAGGTGTCGTAGTTGGTCTCGGGGTCCATCGCCCAGGCGCCGCCGTCGGAGCCCATCGGGACGCGGGACATGGACTCGACGCCGCCGGCGAAGACGAGGTCCTCCCAGCCGGAGGCGACCTTCTGGGCGGCGATGTTCACGGCCTCCAGGCCGGAGGCGCAGAAGCGGTTGAGCTGCACGCCGGCGACCGTGTCCGGCAGACCGGCCTTGATCGCGGCGGTCTTGGCAATGTCGGCGCCCTGGTCGCCAACGGGGGAGACGCACCCG
>JBEVLC010000248.1:0-13575 GCA_040509415.1 Baekduia sp.
CAGCATGCCCCATGAGAACGTCAACGTACAGTCCAAACACAGCCGTGACCACCCGAATTGGTGGTCACGGCTGACCTGCGCGTGGTCAGGTGCTCTCGGTCACCGGCTGCCCGGTGGTGCCGGAGGCCGGCGGCGTGACCGGCGCCGTCGATGACGCCTGCCCTTCGACGTTGAGCCGGGGAACGATCCGGTCCAGCCAGGACGGCAGCCACCAGTTCGCCTTGCCGACGGTGAGCATGAGGCCGGGAACCAGGATCGACCGCACGATCAGCGCGTCCAGGAAGACGGCGCCGGCTAGACCGACGCCGAACAGCTTGATCACACGTTCGCCACCGAGGATGAAGGCGCCGAAGACCAGCACCATGATCGCGGCGGCTGCCGTGATCGTTCGGCCTGTCGCGGCGAGACCGTGCTTGATGGCCTCGCGGTTGTCACCGCGCTTGTGCCACTCCTCATAGATGCGGCTGACGAGGAAGACCTCGTAGTCCATCGACAACCCGAACAGGATCGCGAAGACCATCACGGGCAGGAACGCCTCGATCGGGCCGGTGCGATCGACACCGATCAGCTCGGCGCCCCAGCCGTGCTGGAAGACGGCGACCACGAGGCCGAACGCGGCGACCACCGACAGCAGGTTCATGAGCGCGGCCATCGCCGGGATCACCAGGCTGCGGAAGACGGCCATCAGCAGCAAGAACGACAACAAGACGACGATGCCGATGAACAGCGGGAGCTTGTCGGCTAGCACCTTGGAGAAGTCGATGCCGATCGCCGTCGAGCCGCCGACCAGCGCGTTGACCTGCCCTTGCTCGGCCGGCGGGACGACGTCGCTGCGCAGGTGCTTGACCAGGTCGCTGGTCGCCTCGTCCTGCGGCGAGTGCTGCGGGTAGACCTGGGCCAAGGCGATGTTGTCGCCGACGATGACCGGCTTGGTCGCCGCGACGACGCCGTCGGTCTTGCGCACGGCGTCGACCACCCGCGTGAAAGCCGCCTTGCCGGTGTCGTCCTTGATCTCGGCGACGAGCTGCAGCGGCCCGTTGAAGCCCGGGCCGAAGCCCTTCGCCAGCAGGTCATAGGCCTTGAAGGTCGTCGAGTCCGCCGGGTCATTGCCGGCGTCCGACGAGCCGAGGCGCATCGTCAGCGCGGGCGCGGCGAGCAGCAGCATGACGACCGTCGCCGAGACGGCGAGAACGACCGGCCGCTTCTGCAGGATGTCGGCCCAGCGCGCCCAGGCGGGCGACTCGTCGGTGACCGCCAGCTCGCCGGCGGCGACGGCGCGGCGCTGCTTGCCGGTCAGCACCCGCTTGCCGAAGAGCGCCAGGAACGCCGGCAGCAGCGTCAGCGCGGCGAAGACGGTGAAGGCCACCACGATCGAAGCGGCTGTCGCCACGCCGTAGAGGAACGACACGCCTAGCGCGAACATGCCCAGCAGCGCGATGCAGACCGTGATGCCGGCGAACAGGACCGCGCGGCCGGAGGTGTCGAGCGCGTTGACCGCCGCGTCCTCGGGGGTCGCGCCGCGCATGATCTCCTGGCGGTACCGGGTGACGATGAACAGCGCGTAGTCGACGCCGACGCCCAGGCCGATCAGCAGCGACAGCTGCGAGCTGAAGGACGCCATCGTCAGCGCGTGTGACAGCAAGCCGATGACCGCGACGCCGACGCCGAGCGCGAACGCGGCGGTCAGCAGCGGCAGGATCGCCGCCAGGAACGATCCGAAGACCACCAACAAGACGGCGAGCGCCGCGAGGAAGCCGATGGCGGTGCCGCCCTGGCCCTCCTCGCTCTGGCGCTCCTGCTCGATCGCCTGGCCGCCGATCTCGACCTGCAGCCCGTCCTTGCTGAAGCTCTGGACCTTTTCGACGATGTCCTTGGTGGCATCGAGCGGCACCCCAACGACATCGTCGTCGAGCGTGACCGTGGCGAAGGCGATCTGGCCGTCCTTGGAGACCTGGGCCTCGTTGCCGGCAGCGAACGGCGAGGCGACCGACGCGACGTGCGGCATCTTCTCGACGGCGTTGAGCACCGTCTCGACGCGGGCCTTGGCCTGCGGGTCGGTGATCTTGCCGTCCTTGACGGCGACGACGAGCTGCTCCTGGTCGCCCGAGGCCTTCGGGGCGGACTTCTGCAGCAGGTTCAGGGCATCGAAGCTGTCGGTGCCGCTGAGCTTGAACTCGTCCTTGTAGTCAGAGCCGGCGGCGCCGTGGATGGCGGTCAGGCCGAGGAGGGCGACGATCCAGCCGGCGAGGACGATCCAGCGGTGCCGAAAGCACCAACGGGCAAGTGTGCGCATGGGGGAAAGAGGCTCCGGTGAGGTTGGGGAGGGGGAGCACGATGCTCACGGCGAGCATCGCCTCCGGAACCTTAGACCGACTTGGCCTCAGGAACTCATCTCGTGTCGGCGAGGGTGAGGCCGCGCAGCCGCTCGAGCACCTGGTCGCGCAGTTCGCCGGCGGGCGGCGCGAGGCCGAGTAGCTCGCAGAACCACAGACCGTCGGCGGCCAGCCGGACGATCGTGGCGTCGATGGCGTCGATGCCGTCGTCGGTGATGCGCTCCTGCCAGCCCTCGTAGCGGGCGCGGACGGCCTCGAGGCGCTCGGGGTGCAGCGCGAGGACCGCGAGGATGCCGCTGTCGACCTCGCGCGTGCGCGGGTCGATGCCGTCGTGGGCGCTGACGTCGGCGTACGCGCGTGTCCAACCGCCGGGCGCGCCATCGGCGGCGGCGTCGATGTCGGCCTGAAACGAGGCTTCCCAGCGGTCGACGACCGCGTCTAGCAGCTGGCCCTTGGAGGAGAAGTGGTAGAGCAGGCCGCCCTTGGAGACGCCCGCCTCGTGGGCGACGGCGTCGAGCGTCAGCTTCGACGGGTCGCGCAAGAGCAGGCGTGCGGCTGCGTCCAGAAGCTTGTCGCGGGTGTCGCCCGCGTCGCGCCGGGGCACTAGTGCGCCCCGCCGGCCGCACTCAGGCCGGCGACGCCGAGGACGATGATCGCGAGGCTGGCGAGCTTCATGGCGTTCATGGTCTCACCGAAGGCGAAGACGCCGGCGACGGCGACCAGCGCGGTGCCGACGCCCGACCAGATCGCGTAGGTCAGCGAGACGGGGATGTCCTTCAGCGCGAGCGCGAGAAACCAGAACGAGATCCCGTAGCCGACCACGACGATCGCCGACGGCATGGGTCTGGAGAATCCGTCGGAAACGCGCAGCGCAATGGTGGCGCCGACCTCGGCGAGGATGGCGAGGGAGAGGAGGAGGAAGGCGGGCATGGGAGTAACTATACCGTCTGGACGGTATAGTTACGAGCGCGACAGGGCTCGCGGTTTGCAAAGTACTGCTCACCTGCCTAGCGTCCGTTGACATGCTTCGGGTCGGAAGTGTCGTCGTTGCTCTTGTGGCGCTCCTCGGCGTCGCTACGCTTGCCTTTGGGCAGGACGTCGTGCCGATCAAGGTCACCTCGAAGGTCAAGGTGATGCCGAACAAGGCCGGGACGCGCGCCCATCCGCAAGGTGTCAAGGTCGACATCCGTGTCAAGGTCGACATCCCGCACGACTACGACCCGCCGCTCGTGCAAGCCGTCGACGTCTGGCTGGGGAAGGGCGCGCTCTACAACGGCCACAAGTGGCCCACCTGCAGCGAGGCCACGATCGCGCGCTCCGAAACACGGGCTTGCCCCGCGGCCTCGATCATGGGCCATGCCACAGCGATCGCCGACGGCGACGGCGTCAAGAGCTATCCGAAGGCCATCATCGTCAACGGTGGCGCCAAGAAGTTCTACGTCTACGCGATGTTGAGCACGCCCGCGCGCGTGCGGCAGATCATCGTCGTGCAGGTCATCAAGCTGAACTCGCCACGCTGGTCCTACCGACTGCACAGCGAGATCCCTCGCAACGTGCAGATCGTTGGAGGCGTCCCGCTGCGGCTGGAGAGCTTCCACGCGACGGTCGGTCGCGGCGACTGGTGGGCCAGCATCTCCTGCCCGGCAGACCACCGCTGGCGCTACCACGCCGAGGGACGCTACTCCTCCGGCCAGATCGTGACCAACGACGGCAGCGTCGCCTGTCGCAGCTAGGGCGCGCGTAAAGACATGTTCTCGTTTGCAAAGCACGCCTCACTGCCCTAGCGTCCGGATTCATGTTCCGGGTTGGAGTTGCTGTCCTCGCCGCCGCGGCGCTCTTTGGCGTTGCCGCGCTTGCCTTCGGGCAAGACATCGTGCCGATCAAGGTCTCGGCGGTCGTCAAGGTCACACCGAACAAGGCCGGGACGCCGAGCCATCCGCAGGGCGTCCACGTCGACGTGCGCGCCAAGATCGACATCCCTCACGACTACGACCCGCCGCTCGTCCAGTCCGTGACGATCTGGACCTCCAAGGCCGGCAACTACAACGGCGCCAAGTTCCCGACCTGCAGCTTCCGGGCGATGGAACGCAGTGGGCTGAAGACGTGTCCTGCGCGCTCGATCATGGGCCATGCCGTCGCCACGGCTGATGCAGACGGCGTCACGACCCACCCGAAGATCACGATCGTCAACGGCGGCGCCCGCTACGTCTACTTCTACGTCGTGCTGTCCTCACCCGCACGCGTTCAGCAGCCGATCGCCGCGACGGTCACCAAGCTCACCTCGGGGCGCTGGCAGTACCGGCTGGACTTCAAGATTCCGCGCAACCTGCAGATCGTCGCCGGCATCCCGCTGCGGGCGGAGGGGTTCCACGCGACCTTCGGTCGCGAGGATTGGCTTGCCACCACCTACTGCCCGCCGGATCGCAAGTGGCGCTGGCACGCCGAGGGGCGCTACAGCTCCGGGCAGGTCGTGCCCGCCAACGGCACCATCGCGTGTCGTAGCTAGGTTGGGCCGGTGCTCAGCGCAGTTCACGCCTGGATCGGTCGCCACCGCATCGCGGTCGTCGTCGCCTGGGCGGTGCTCATCGCCGCGGCGGTTCCGGCGGCCCTGGGGCTATCTGACCGCCTGACGGGCGGCGGCTTCCAGGTGCCTGGCGCGGCGTCGGAGCGCGTCGAGGCGGAAGTGCAGTCCGACGTTCCGATCGACTACCGGCCGACCGAGCTGGCCGCGGTGCTCGTCGCGCCTAAGGGCACGCCGCTGAGCGACTACCGCGCGGCGCTCGCCGCGCTGGACAAGGCGACGCGCGAGACGCCGCGCGTCGACCTCGTGCCCCAGCTCGCCGAGAGCGGGCTGTACCTCGCGCGCACGCGGCCGGGCCGGCCGGTGGTCGTCCCGCTCAAGCTCAACGCCGGCGTGTTCGATGCGCCTGACGTCGGCAAGGTGCTGCGCAAGAAGCTCGCGCTCAACGATGGCCGCCAGTACGGGGCGGTGAAGCTCCACCTCGTCGGCGCCGGCGCGCTCTGGGCGGGGATGGTCGACCTGACCAAGGAGGACCTCAAGGGCGCCGAGCGCGTCGGCTTCCCCGTCGTGGCGCTGATCCTGCTGGCGATGTTCGGGTCCCTGGCCGCGGCCGTGCTGCCGCTGGCGATCGGTGGCGTCTCGGTGTTGTTGACGATGGCGCTGATCGCGCTGCTCTCGCGTCATGTGACGATGAGCTTCTACGTTCCCAACATGGCGTCGATGATCGGGATCGGTGTCGCGGTCGACTACTCGCTCTTCGTCGTCGTGCGCTTCCGCGAGGAGCTGCGCGACGGCGCGACGCAGGCCGCTGCGCGCGCGACCGCGATGGCGACCTCTGGCGTGGCCGTCCTCTTCAGCGGTGCGGGCGTGGTCATCGCGCTGGCCGGGCTGATGCTGGTCCCGACGCCGGCGATCCGCTCGATGGCCTTTGGATCCATCGTGGTGGTGTTGGTCGCGATGCTGGCCTGCGCGCTGCTGCTGCCGGCGTTGCTGGCGGTGCTCGGCCCGCGGATCGGGCCGGCGAAGGAGGACTCGGGGCTGTTTCGGCGCTGGAGCGAGCGGGTCACCGCGCGGCCCGCGCTCTCGCTTGTCGCGGTGGTCATCGTGTTGCTGGTGCTCGCCGCGCCGGTGCTGGGGCTGCGCACCGGTGACGGCGCGCTGCGCCAGTTCCCGAAGGACAACGAGACGCGCCAGGGCTTCGAGGCCCTCACCTCGGTTCGTGGTGAGGGCGATGGCTCGCCGCTGAAGATCTTGGTGCGTCCGAGGGCCCTGAACCGCTCGGTCAAGCTCCTGCGCGCCGACCCAGAGGTGGTCAAGACCGGCGTGCGCACGCTCACCGACGACAAGCAGTGGATCTTCATCGTGGTCCAGACGAGCCACGACCCCGACTCTGCGCAGGTCAAGGCGCTGATCAAGCGGCTGCGCGCTGATCTGCCGGCGGGCAGCCTCGTCGGCGGCAACAGCGCCGCACAGGTGGACTTCAACCACGCGATCACCGGGTCGTTGTGGAAGATCGCGCTCTGGACGCTGGTGGCGACGTTCATCTTGCTGTTGCTCATGCTGCGCGCCGTGCCGCTGGCGCTGCAGGCGGTGGCGGCCAACGTGCTGAGTGTCGGCGCGAGCTTCGGGATCCTCACGGCGGTGCAGACATGGGGTCAGCCCGACGGCTACATCGACTCGGTGACCATCCCCATCATCTTGGCGGTCGTCTTCGGGTTGTCGATGGACTATGAGGTGTTCCTGCTGAGCCGGATCCGCGAGCATCGCGATGCGGGCAGCAACACGCGCACCGCGGTGATCGAAGGGATCGCGACCAGCGGCCGGACGATCAGCGCCGCTGCCTTGATCATGGTCGCGGTCTTCGCCTCCTTCGCGCTGACCGGCGTGCCCGTCATCACCGAGCTCGGCTTCGGCGCCGCGGTGGCGATCGCGATCGACGCGACGCTGGTGCGGTTGATCCTGGTGCCGGCAGCGATGGTGCTGCTGGGCGAGCGGTGCTGGTGGAAACCGACGTTCGGCGGCTCGCGGCGAGCGCGGGAAGCGCAGCCGGTGGGACCAGCATGATGATCAGCACCGCTGTCTAACACTGTTAGCTCAGCGATACTTGCAATGATCTCTTTCGGACGGTACGGTCGGGATCATGAGAACCGTAGCGATGTTCCGGATCGGGATCGCAGTTCTTGCTGGTGTCGCGCTCTTTAGCGTTGTCACGCTCGCCTTTGGGCAAGGAAACGACTTCGTGCCGATCAAGGTCTGGTCGAAGATCACGATCACGCCGAACAAGGCCGGGACCCCGGCCCACCCACAGGGGGTCACGGCCGATATCCGCGTCAAGATCGACATCCCGCACGACTACGATCCGCCACTTGCCAAGACCGTCGACGTTTGGATGGGCAAGGGCGCGCTCTACAACGGCAGGAAGTTGCCCACCTGCAGCGAGGCCACGATCGCGCGCTCCGAGACACGGGCTTGTCCCAAGGGCTCGATCGTGGGCTATGGCACGGCAGTCGTCGACGCCGATGGCGTCAAGTCCTATCCAAAAGGCATCATCGTCAACGGCGGCGCCAAGAAGTTCTACGTCTACGCGATGCTGAGCACGCCCGCGCGGGTGCGGCAGACCATCGTCGTGGACGTCATCAAGCTGAACTCGCCGCGCTGGTCCTACCGCTTGCACGCTGACATTCCACGCAACGTGCAGATCGTCGCAGGGGTCCCGTTGCGGCCCGAGAGCTTTCACACGGTCCTCAATCGTGCCGGCTGGTGGGCCAGCATCTCGTGCCCAGCGGACCACCGCTGGCCCTATCACGCAGAGGGGGTCTTCGCCTCGGGGCAGGTCGTGACCCATGACGGCACCGTCTTCTGCCGGAGCTAGGTCGCTCGGCGCCGGCTCGGGCCACTGCCCCGTGCGCCGCGACGTCCGTCGAGGGCACTCGGGGGTTAACCCCCGTAAGGGCCGCCCGCGCGCCATAGGGACACGGGCACCCGCGCGAGGCATGCTGCTGGTATGAGCACCGCTGCGCCTGCGCGTCCGCCTGCGTCTGAGTCGCCTGCACACGTCGGCCCGACCGCCGATGACGTCCAGCCGACCGCCAACGAGACCTTGGACCGGTTCCTCACCGGGACGATCACCGTCGTGCCGTTCCTCGCGCTTGGCGTCGTCTGCTGGCAGCTGTGGAACAGCCTGCTGCACTGGTCAGACATCGCGGTCTTCGGCATCACCTATGCCTTGTGTGCCGTCGGCATCACCGTGGGCTTCCACCGCCACTTCACCCATCGCAGCTTCAAGGCCAAGCCGTGGGTCCGCGGGCTGCTGGCGATTTTCGGCTCAGCCGCGATCGAGGGTCCGATCATCTCCTGGGTCGCCGACCATCGCAAACACCATGCCTTCTCCGACAAGGAGGGCGATCCGCATAGCCCGCATGGCCACGAGGGGCCGTTGCGTGGCTTGCTGCACGCCCACGTCGGCTGGCTGTTCATCCACACCCAGCGCGCCAACCGCGAGCGCTACGCGCCGGATCTGATGAAGGACCCGTTCATCGCCTATGTCGACCGGACGTTCCTGCTCTGGGTTCTCGCCGGCCTTGCGTTTCCGTTTGGACTCGGCTGGCTGATCGGCGGCTCGATCGACACCGCGCTCACCGGCCTGCTGTGGGGTGGCGCGGTGCGCATGCTCGTCCTGCACCACGTGACGTACTCCATCAACTCGCTCTGTCACTTCTTCGGGCGCAAGCGCTTCGATGTCGATGACGAGTCGCGCAACCTCGCGTGGCTGTCGATCTTCTCGTTGGGCGAGTCCTGGCATCACAACCACCATGCCTTCCCGACCTCGGCCCACCATGGCTTGCGCTGGTACGAGCTCGACGTGTCGTCGTTGATTATCCGCGGCCTGCGTCGTGCGGGCCTGGTCTGGGATGTGGTGGAGATCTCGCCGGAACGCCAGGCCAAGAAGCTCGTCGAGCAGCACTAGACAGCGCCGAGCAGGGCGCGTCGTATGATAGGAATGAGTCTTATCTTATGCGACGACTGTTGCTGCTCATCCCGATCGTCCTCCTCGCCGGCTGCGGCTCCAGCGGCTCTTCGGCGGACAAGCCCGGCACCATCGACGTGGTCGTCACGACCACGCAGCTCGGCGACATCGTGCGCGCCGTCGGTGGCGACGCGGTCGCCGTCCACCAGATCCTGAAGCCCAACACCGACCCGCACGACTACGAGCCGCGGCCCAAGGACATCCAGGAGACCGCGGGCGCAGAGCTGGTCGTCACCAGCGGCGACAACCTCGACAGGTGGATGGGCGAGGTCATCGACAACGCCGGCGGGCATCCCGCGGTGCTCGACGCTGGGGCTAGCCGGCCGGTGGCCCTGCCGGGTGAGGGGGCGGGGCCCGAGGCCTCGCGCTTTGACCCGCACTGGTGGCATGACCCGCGCAACGTCGAGTACGCCACGCTCCGCATCCGCGACGCGCTTGCCAAGGCCGATCCGAACGCGACCGCCGCCATCGACGCCGGCGCCGGCGCCTACCTCGCCAAGGTCGGCGCGCTCGACGCCGCGGTTGCCAAGTGCATGGACGCGGTCCCCGCCGTGCAGCGCAAGCTCGTGACCGACCACGACGCCTTCGGCTACTTCGCGCATCGCTACGACATCGATGTCGTCGGCGCGGTGATCCCATCGCAGACCACGCAGGCCCAGCCCTCGGCGGGCGACCTCGCCAAGCTCACCACGGTCATCCGACGCGAGCGCGTCAAGGCGATCTTCCCCGAGAGCTCGATCAACCCCAAGCTGGCCAAGGCGATCGCACGCGAGACCGGTGCGTCGGCTGATCACACGCTCTACGGCGACACGCTCGGTCCCGCCGGATCGCGCGGCGCGACGTACCTCGCGATGGAGGCCGCCAACGCCGATGCGATGGTCCGGGGCTTCACCGGTGGTGCGCGGGGTTGCTCGGTGACGACGCGCTAGGAGCGCCCGGGTGTCCGCTCCTGCAAGCCGTCTCGCAGGCGCTTGCGTACTTGTATACTAGTACGCGACATGCGGTCTGCCTTCCGTGAGCGCTCGCTCGGAACGTCTGCGCGCGAGCAGGCATACGCCGTGCTGCGCAAGGCGATCGTCGGCGCCGAGCTCGAGCCTGGCCGGCGGCTGTCGGAGAACCAGCTCGCCGAGCTGATCGGCGTCAGCCGTACGCCGGTGCGCGACGCGCTGGCGCGCCTGCGCGACGAGCGGCTGGTCGCGATCGTCCCGCAGCTCGGCACGTTCGTCACCTACATCGACGAGCAGGCCATCGCCGACGCCCACTTCGTCCGCGAGGCGCTGGAGGTCGGCGCGATCCGGATCGCGGCGCGCGACGCCCGGCCCGAGCAGCTCGCCGAGCTGCATCAGAACCTCGAGGCCCAGGAGCGCGCGGTCGCCGACGACGATGCCGCGGCCTTCGCCCGCCTCGACGACAGCCTGCACCAGCTGCTCTGCGACCTGTCGGGGCGTGCGGTCGCGTGGCGGTTGAGCGAGCGTACGCGCGGGCAGCTCGACCGTGTGCGCCTCCTCAGCCTGCCTGAGGCCGGCTACCGCGGCCAGATGCTTGCCGAGCACCGGGCCGTCGTCAGCGCGGTCGCCGACCACGACGCCGTCGCCGCCGAGCGCGAGTTGCGCCATCACCTGCGGATGGTCCTATCCAGCCTGCCCGCCATCCGCGAGACTCACCCCGAGTACTTCCAGGAGGACTAGATGCTCCACCCCGACATCGATCCGATCGAGACCGCCGAGTGGGTCGACGCGCTGGAGGCCGTCATCCGCAACGACGGCCCTGACCGTGCGCGGCAGCTGCTCGAGGAGGTCTTCGCCGACGCGCGGCTGCGGGGCCTGCATCCCGCCGGGGATCTGAGCACGCCGTACGTCAACACGATCCCGGCTGAGGTCGAGGTCGCTGTTCCGGGCGATCCCGAGCTCGAGCACCGAGTACGGTCGCTCGTTCGCTGGAACGCGATCGCGACGGTGCTTGGCGCCAACAAGGAGTCCTCGGAGCTCGGCGGCCACATCGCGAGCTTCCAGTCGGCCGCGACGCTGTACGAAGTTGGCTTCAACCACTTCTGGCACGCGCCGACCGACGACCACGGCGGCGACTTGGTGTTCATCCAGGGCCACTCGTCACCGGGCATCTACGCGCGGGCGTTCCTGGAGGGCCGGATCTCCGAGGAGCAGATGAAGCGCTTCCGGACCGAGACCGACGTAAGCGCTCCTGGCCTCTCCTCCTATCCGCATCCCTGGCTGATGCCGGACTTCTGGCAGTTCCCCACCGTCTCGATGGGCCTCGGCCCGCTGATGGCGATCTACCAGGCGCGGTTCATGAAGTACTTGACCGGTCGCGGCATGGCGGACACGACCGGGCGCAAGGTCTGGGCCTTCATGGGCGACGGCGAGATGGACGAACCGGAGTCGATGGGCGCGATCTCGCTGGCCGGTCGCGAACACCTCGACAACCTCGTCTTCGTCATCAACTGCAACCTGCAGCGCCTGGACGGTCCGGTGCGCGGCAACGGCAAGATCATCCAGGAGCTGGAGACCAACTTCCGCGGGGCGGGCTGGAACGTCATCAAGACGATCTGGGGCCGCCGCTGGGATCCGCTCCTGGCCGCCGACACCGAGGGCCGGCTGGTCAAGCGCATGGAGGAGGCCGTCGACGGCGAGTACCAGGTGTTCAAGTCCCGCGATGGCGCCTACGTCCGCGAACACTTCTTCGGCGCCGACCCCGAGCTGGCGCGGATGGTCGAGGACTGGAGCGACGCCGAGATCTTCTCGCTCAACCGCGGCGGCCATGACCCACAGAAGGTCTACAACGCCTACGCCCAGGCGGTCGCGCACACCGGCCAGCCGACCGTGATCCTCGCCAAGACGATCAAGGGCTACGGGATGGGCGAGTCCGGCGAGGGCCAGAACATCACCCACCAGGCCAAGAAGATGAACGAGAAGGCGCTGTTCGCCTTCCGTGACCGCTTCGGTCTCGACCTCACCGACGACGAGGTCCGCGACGTCAGCTTCCACAAGCCGCCCGACGACGCGCCAGAGATGCAGTACCTGCGCGAGCGCCGCGCGCAGCTGGGCGGCTCGCTGCCCCAGCGGCGCACCGAGGCGCCGCCGCTGCCGGTCCCCGAGCTCAGCGCCTTCAAGGCCCAGCTCGACGGCACCGGCGAGCGTGAGATCTCCACCACGATGGCGTTCGTGCGGATCTTGTCCACGTTGGTCCGCGACAAGCAGCTGGGCCCGCACGTCGTGCCGATCGTGCCCGACGAGTCGCGCACCTTCGGCATGGAGGGGATGTTCCGCCAGCTGGGGATCTTCAGCCAGGTCGGCCAGCTCTACACGCCCCAGGACGCCGACCAGCTGATGTCCTACCGCGAGGACAAGTCCGGGCAGATCCTGCAGGAGGGGATCAACGAGCCGGGCGCGTTCTCCTCGTGGATCGCCGCGGCGACGTCGTATGCCAACCACGGCGTCTCGATGCTGCCGTTCTACATCTACTACTCGATGTTCGGCTTCCAGCGCGTGGGCGATCTCGCGTGGGCCGCGGGCGACTCACGCGCGCGCGGGTTCCTGCTCGGCGGCACGGCAGGACGCACCACGCTCAACGGCGAGGGGCTGCAGCACGAGGACGGCCACAGCCACATCCAGGCCGGGCTCATTCCCAATTGCATTGCCTACGACCCGGCCTATGCCTATGAGTTGGCCGTCATCGTCCATGACGGGATGCGGCGGATGCTCACCGAGCACGAGGACGTCTTCTACTACCTGACGGTCATGAACGAGAACTACGCGATGCCGGCGATGCCGGAGGGGGCGGAGGCCGGGATCCTGCGTGGGATGCACGTCGTCGCCGAGGCCGATGGCGATGCGAAGGTCCAGCTGCTCGGATCCGGGACGATCTTGCGCGAGGTGCTCGCGGGCGCTGAGCTCCTACGCGAGGACTTCGGCGTCGACTCCGACGTCTGGTCGGTGACCTCCTACACCGAGCTGCGCCGCGATGGGATGGAGGCCGAGCGCCACAACCGGCTGCATCCGACCGAGGAGCCACGACGCTCGTTCGTCGAGGAGTCGCTCGGCGGGCGGTCGAGTGGGCGGGTCCCGGTCATTGCGGCGACCGACTACATCCGCGCGCTCCCGGACTCCATCCGGCCGTGGGTAGACGCTCCCTTCACCGTGCTCGGAACCGACGGCTTCGGCCGCAGCGATTACCGCAAGGCCTTGCGCCGGTTCTTCGAGGTCGACCGCCATCACGTCGCCGTCGCTGCGCTGCACGCGCTCGGCCGCGACGAGGACGCCAAGGCCGCGATCGACAAGTACGGCATCGACCCCGAGACGGAGGCCCCATGGCGGATCTGAAGCAGGTGACGGTGCCCGACATTGGCGATTTCTCCGACGTCGCCGTCGTTGAAGTCCATGTCGCCCAGGGCGATGAGGTTGCCGAGAACGACCCGCTCGTCACCCTGGAGACCGACAAGGCGACGATGGACGTGCCGGCGCCGTTTGGCGGCGTCGTCGCCGAGGTGCTGCTCAAGGTCGGCGACGTCGCCTCGGAGGGGACGCCGGTGGTTTCGCTGAGCGCGAGCGCCGAGGCGGCCGCGACCGCGGAGGCCGGCGCGCCCAGCGCCGTGCGGACCGCCGTGGCGGCCGAGGCCTCCGCGCGCCCGGCACCCGCCGAGAAGGAGCCGCCGGCGCCCAAGGCGCCTGCCGCGCCCT
>JBEVLC010000249.1:0-6842 GCA_040509415.1 Baekduia sp.
TGATCCGGCGGAGCACGAAATCGAGGACGGGCTTCAGGCGAAGCGCTTCCTGGGCGACGGCCTTGGTGTAGACGGTCTCGTCGGTCAGCGATTCATCGTGGAGTCGGGCGGCACCACCGGGGGTGCGGGTCAGGCGCTCGAAGGCCCAGGCGAGCGCCGTGGCGGTCGTCTCATGCCCGGCCACGATCAGCGTGACGAGCTCGTCGCGGATCTCCTCGTCGGACATCGGCGAGCCGTCCTCGTGCTCGGCGGCGAGCAGCATCGCGAGGACGTCGTCACGGTCGCCGCCCTCGCGGCGGCGGTCAGCCATCAGCGCGAAGAGCTCGCGATCGACCTGGGCGCGGTCCTCCTCGAAGCGGCCGAAGCGGCCACGGCCGGCGAGCGCGCGCTGCGCGGCGGGCAGCAAGGAGACGGGGCTGTCGCCGAACGAGAGGATCGCCGTCAACCGATCACGCAAGCTGTCCAGGCGGGCGCCTTCGTCGAGCCCGAAGACCGCGCGCAGGATGATCTCCATGGTCAGGCCCTGCAAGCGCTCGTGGAGCGTCACCGGCTCGTCAGTCGGCCAGCGGTCGAGCTCGCGATCGGTCAGCTCGACCATGAGGCCGGTGAGCCGCTGCATGCGCTCGCCATGGAAGGCCGGGAGCATGAGCTTGCGCTGCTCCATGTGCGGGGCCTCGTCGAGGAGGATGACCGAGTTGCGGCCGACGATCGGCTCCAGCAGCCGAGCGCCCTCGCCGGGGTGCAGGACGTCGGGCGGCGCCATGAAGAGCTCGCGCAGGTCGTCGGGATCGGAGAGGACGACCGACGGCGGCTGGCCCAGCAGGCGCATCGTGAAGCGCGCGCCGTAGCGAGCGCGCAGGCGTTCGACGTAGACGGTCGGTCGGTTCCACCAGCCGATCGTCTGCAACAGCGACGGAAGTCGGGGTCCGGGCGGGAGCGCTGCCTGCATGGTCATCGTCCTCTCGCGGTAGTGTCGAAAGTCGTGGCCGCGAGTATATGTACTGATGAGTATGAGTCAAGCGGGGTGCGCTGATGCCCCGGGGTGAGTTCGATCGCAGTACGCGCAAGGCGGCCACCCGCGCGCGGCTGCTGGCCGCCGCGGCCAAGGTGTACGCCGCGCACGGCTTCGCGGGCGCCACGCTTGACGACGTCGCCGAGGAGGCCGGCCTCACCAAGGGCGCGGTCTACGGACACTTCGGCTCCAAGAACAATCTCTTGGTCGCGTTGATGGAGGAGTACCTGGCGGCCGAGATCGCCGAGCAGGTCGCGCTCTTTGACCGCGACGAAACGACGTGGAAGCGGCCGCTGGCCGGCAGCGACCAGTGGATGAGCGAGCTCGACGAGGCGCCTGAGGCGTTCCGGCTGCTGATCGAGTTCTGGCTGGCGGCCGGGCGAGATGAGGTTCTGCGCGAGCGGTTCGCGGCGGGGCTCGAGGCGCTGCGCGTGACCTTCGCTCAGTTCGCGACCGAGAGTCGTCTTGATGCGGGAATGGAGGGCTCACCACAGGCCGCGCGCCATTTCGCCAACGTCATGTTGGGGTTGAGCATGGGGCTCGGCCTGATCCGCGTCGCTGATCGCCGGCACCTCGCGCCCGGGTTGTTGGGGACGGCGATGTCGGTGCTGATCCGCGCGGTCGAGCGTGATGACGAGTTGTGCGAGGCGATGGAGGATCCGGACGCGCGCTGAGGTCGCTCAGCAGGTGATGAACAGCGGAATCGCGCCGGTGCAGTTGGCGGTGTCGGCGTCGTTGGTGGCATTGGGATCGACCGGCGAGCTGGCGATCCGCGTCGCCGTCGCAGGCAATGAGCCGCTGCCGAACAAGCTGTAGTTGACGGCAAAGGTGATCTGGCGGCTCGCGCCGGACGCCATGGGCTCGACGGGACAGCTGACCTGATGGGCCGCCGACAAGAAGGTGCAAGGGCTGCCGGGCGCCAGCGACAGCGCTCGCGCTGAGAGCTGCGTGGAGACCGTCGCCGACGACGTCGCCTCAGGGCCGTTGTTGGTGGCCGTCGCCTTGTAGACGACCCATGACCCCAACAGCGGCGCCCGAGCGTCCAGCGAGACGCTGAGGTCGGCCGACGGCGCCACGACAACATCGAGGATGTGGAGGGTCGAGGTGTAGGACGGCTGCAGTCCCGGCTTGGTGATCTCGTGCCAGGCGATGAGCCCGAAAGTCTCTCCGGCCGGGGCGTCGGGAGCGATCTTGAACTTCGCCGTGCCCGTGAGGAAGTCGCCGTCGGACCCGACCGGAACGTCGCCGACGAAGTCGAACTGCGGATGCGAGACCATCGTGCAGTTGGACATGACGCCGCCACAGGAGCCCGGCACCGGCACCAGGTCACTGACGTCGACGTCGCGTTCCGGCCAGGTGCCGAAGCCCAGCCTGGCGCTGACTCCGTTGTCGTCGTTGCTCGACCGGTTGTAGATCCAGTCGAAGGTGATCGTCTGGCCAGCGATGGGGGTGGTGTCATCGACGCTGAAGTGAATGTACTTCCCGATCTCAGTACCGGGCTCGGCCTGAGCCGTACTCGTCGTGGCAAGCGCTCCGACCATCACGAGGGCGATGGCGACGAGGCCCCGGCGAACAGACGTGACGATCGATGGGCCCATAGTCGACGATCTCACAACAGTCTGCATCGGAACGCAACCCGCCGCACCTGACACTCCGGCGAGAAGTGACTGCGCTGCTGGCGCGGCTCAGGCGAAGAGCGAAGCTTGGGCGAAGCCCGGGACGTTCTCGATCTCCAGCATGCGACGCTTGGTGACAATGCCGCCCGGGGCCGAGAAGCCGGTGAGCGCGCCGTCGGCCGCGACGACGCGGTGGCAGGGGACGATGATCGGGAACGGGTTGTTGCCCAGGGCGGCGCCGACGGCGCGGGCCGCGTCGGGTGATCCGATGGCGCGAGCGATCTCGCCGTAGGTGGCCACGGTGCCGGGTTTGATCGCGCGCGCGGCGGCGTGGACGCTGCGGCGAAACGGGTCGATGCCGTCCTCGTCGAGCGCGATCGCGGTGAGGTCGCGGTGCTCACCGTCTAGGAGAGCGACCATGCCGGCGATGGCCTCGCGGACCGGCGCGGGCACGTCGTCGGCGTCGCGCACGTCGACGCCTTGCAGCCCGCGCTCCGTCGGCAGCGCGGTCCCGGTGATCCCGCGCGCGCTCCACGTCACGCTGCACGTTCCGAGCGCTGTCGAGAACACCACCATGCCGCTCACGGTACCGCCGTCGAGGGACGACGGTGGGTCTCTATGACGCGCAACTCGTCCCACGACCCCGCGGGTTGCGCCCACGATGGGTGTCAGGCGCGGCGCAGGCGGCGGAAGCGGTCGCTGATCATGCGCGCTGTGGTCTGCCGCATCGTGCGTAGCGGCGTGTCGCCCATGAGCATGCGCATGGTGAGGCGCAGCGTGGAGGCGCTGGCCTTGTCGGGCGAGCCCGAGTCAAACGGCGGCTCGGGGTCGTACTCGATGCCGAGCTGGATCGCCTTGGCCAACTCCTCGCCATGGACGCGGGCGGTCAGCGCCAGCGCCATGTCGATTCCCGCCGAGACACCCGCGCCGGTGATGAACTTGCCGTCGAAGACGACGCGGTCGGCGACGACATCGACGCCCATCGCCTTGAGGCTCTCGCGAAAGCCCCAGTGGGTCGTCGCGCGCCGGCCGGCCAGCACGCCGGCGGCGCCGTAGACGCCCGATCCGGTGCACGCCGAGGCAAGCCAGGTCGCCGTGGGCGCGACCTGGCGGACCCAGTCGAGCAGGACCTCGTCGCCCAGCGGCCCGAGCGGCTTGCTGGACCCGGGGATGACGACGACGTCGGGATCAGGCAGCTGAGCGGGCGTGGTCGTGGGCAGGACGGTGAGCCCGTGGTCGCTGGAGACCGGGCCGGTGGTCGTCGCGACCCAGTGCAGCTCGACATCGGGCCAGAGGCTGATGACCTCATAGGGACCGATGAGGTCCAGCGCGGTGAAGTCGGGGTAGATGACGTAGGCGATCTTCATGGGCAGTCGGCTCCTCGGGCGTTCGCCGCCTCACCGGCGAGGCGCGCAGCATCGCAGAGCGTCGCGGCCACCGTGAGATCACGCGGGCGCGAAGCCCGCCAGCAGCGCGCCGACGCCGGCGTCCCAGCGGCGCTGGATGGTCGCGTTCGAGCCGCCGAGGCGGTGCGAGCTCTCGGCCGCGGCCAGCCCGTGGATGAGCGCGACGTAGCCGTGGGCGATGTCGATGGCGTCGCCTTGGAGCCGCCCCGCCTTGATGGCGGCCTTGACCGCAGCGATGATGCGGCGGCGCACGGCAGCCCCGGCAGCCTGCTCCTCCGGCGCCGGATCGAAACTCGCGAACGGCCGCGAGAACATGATCGCCGAGAGCGCCGGACGCGCGACGATGAACGCGCGATAGCGCTGAGCGAGCGTGAGCAATTCGGCGAGGCCTTCAGCGTCCGGGTCAGGTGCGCCGAGCTCCTCGGCGAGCCGCTCGAAGCCCGAGAAGAAGACCGCGCGCAGGACGCCGGCCTTGTCGCCGAACAGCTCGTAGACGGCCGCGGGAGAGGTGCCGGCCGCATCGGCGAGCCGGCGGGCCGTCAGCGCGGCCGGACCCTCGCCGGCCAGCAGCGCCAGCGCCGCCTGCAGGACGTGCTCGGCGAGCTCCGGGGTGCGCTGCTTGGTTCGCGGCATCGCGACTCATGTTACTGGGCACTTGTTCTGAAACGTTGTTCCGGTACGCTTGGCGACATGACGACGCGCACGCGCTACGAGCTGACCGACGACATCGCGACGATCACCATGGACGACGGCAAGGTCAACGCCGTCTCGCCGGACATGTCCGCCGAGCTGCTGGGGCACCTCGACCGCGCCGAGGCCGAGGACGCCAAGGTCGTCGTGCTCACCGGCCGGGAGCGGACCCTGTCAGCCGGCTTCGACCTCAAGGTCGAGCCCGCGGGCTGGCCGGCGATGATGGCCGCGGGCGCACGACTCTCGGCACGGATGCTGTCGTTCCCGCGGCCGGTCGTCGTCGCCTGCCCGGGCAACGCGATCGCGATGGGCGCCTTCCTCCTGCTGTCGGCCGACTACCGCGTCGGCGCCGACGGCGACGGGCGCATCGGCCTCAACGAGGTCGCGATCGGGCTGACGCTCCCCTGGTTCGCCATCGAGATCGCCCGCCACCGGCTGCCCCGCCCCGCCTTTGACCGCTGCACCGTCACCGGCGTCCTGCTCGATCCGCACGAGGCATGCGCCGTCGGCTTCCTCGACGCGGTCGTGGACGCCGATGCTTTGCAGGAGGCGACGCTGACGGCCGCCCGGCAGCTCGCCACCATCGATGCAGCGGCGCACGCGGCCACCAAGGTGCGCATCCGCCGCGAGGTCCTCGCGGGGATCGAGGACGGCATCGCGCGCCTGGAGGGCGACGGCCGCGAGTGGTGAAGAGGATGTCCGCTCGCTAGGACTCGTCCCTGCCAGCGGGCAGTGACAAGTGCTCCATGGCGCCCTCGTTCGCATAACGTCGCCTCCGTCCAACGACCGCGAGAGCAGACATGCGACTGGCACCACGCAGACAGCGCGCAGCCGGACCCCAGAGCTGGCCGACCGACCGCAAGATCATGTTGCACGTGGGCTGCGGCCCACGAGCAACGGGGCGCCTGCCCAAGCAGTTCACGACGGCGGAGTGGCACGAGGTCCGGCTCGACATCGACCCGGGCGTCGACCCCGACATCATCGGCACGATCACCGACATGACCGCCGTCGACCAGCGATCCGTCGACGCGCTCTGGTCCTCGCACAACCTCGAGCATGTCTTCACGCACGAGGTGCCGGTCGCGCTGCGAGAGTTCTACCGCGTGCTCAAGCCCGGTGGAACGGCCCACGTCCAGGTGCCCGATCTCACCGTCCCGGCACGGCAGGTGATGCGTGGCCGTCCAGACGATGTGATCTACCAGTCGCCCGCCGGCCCGATCACCGCGCTGGACATGCTCTACGGGCTGGGCGTGGCGATCGCCAAAGGTCAGCACTACATGGCGCACCACACCGGCTTCACGAAGCAGACGATGACGGCCAAGTTCAGCGACGTCGGGTTCGTCAACGTGCGCGTCGAGGCGAAGGACCGGTCGCTGTGGGCGACGGCGCAGCGGCCTGACCTCTAGCGCTAGCCGCAGGCGACCGGGTGCGGCGCGGCGGGTCCGTCATCCTGGGTGGCGTGTCTGAAGCCGCCGTCCCTCCCACCGCAAGCTCCGCCTTGTTGACGTCCTTGCCGCTGCCGATCATCGGCGCGCCGATGGCCGGCGGGCCGTCGACGCCCGCGCTGGCCGCGGCGGTCAGTGAGGCCGGCGGCCTGGGCTTCCTCGGCGCGGGCTACAAGACGGTCGCCGGGTTGTACGAGGACATCGCCGCCACGCGCGCGCTGACCGCGCGGCCGTTCGGCGTCAACGTCTTCGCGCTGGTTGGCGGTGAGCCGGCGGACCCGGCCGTGGTGGCCACATATGCCGCACGGCTGGCCGGCGAGGCGCAGCGCGCCGGCGTGGCGCTCGGCGAGGCGCGCTTCGAAGACGACGGCTTCGCCGCCAAGGTGGAGGCCTTGGTCGCCGACCCGGTCGCGGTCGTGTCGTTCACGTTCGGCCTGCCGCCACGGGACGTCGTCGAGCGCCTGCACGCGGCGGGCACGGAGGTGTGGATCACCGTGACGTCGCCGGCCGAGGCGCGTGCCGCCGCCGTGCTGGGACCCGACGCGCTGATCGTCCAGGGCATCGAGGCCGGTGGTCACCGCGGGGTCTTCGCCGACGACGAGACCGCGTCGGATCTCACGCTGCTCGCGGCGCTGACGCTGATCGGCGCGGCCGTCGACCTCCCGCTGATCGC
>JBEVLC010000250.1:0-6734 GCA_040509415.1 Baekduia sp.
GAGGGCGAGACCTCCGAGTACGACACCTTCGAGGGTGAGGCCGTGAAAGGGCCGCGCCAGGGCGTGACCCGCCCGGCCTCGACCGCGGCGCCCGCCGCCGAGGTCGCCGACGCCGTGGCAGCGCTCGATGCCGACGCGCTGCCGGCACGCGCCGAGGAGCTCCAGGCGCTGGCCGTCCTGCGCCGTGGCGAGCGCGACGAGGCCGCAGAGGCGCTGACCCGCGCCCGCGACGAGCTCGCGCGCCTGGAGCGCTCCGAGGAGGCGGCCCAGGCCGCCCAGGCCAAGGCGAGCCTGGAGGCCCAGATCCAGGAACTGGCCGAGCGCTACGCCCGCGCCCGCCTCGCCCAGCGCGTGCTGCGCGACGCGATCGCCCGCTACCGCTCCGCCCACGAGGGCCCGCTGCTGGCGCGCGCCAACGCGATCTTCCCGGCCCTGACCTGCGAGCGCTACGCGCGCCTGGAGACCGACGTCGACGAGCGCGACGAGGACGTCCTCATCGCCATCACCGCCGATGGCTCGCGCCGCCGCGTCCAAGAGCTGAGCGACGGCACCCGCGAGCAGCTCTTCCTCGCGCTGCGCCTCGCCGCGATCGAGCGCCACGTCGCCACCGCCGAGGCCGTGCCGGTCCTCTTCGACGACGTCCTGCTGGAGTCCGACGACGAGCGCGCCCAGCAGATCCTCGCCGCGCTCGCCGAGCTGGCGACGCAGACCCAGGTGCTCGTCCTCACCCACCATCGCCACCTGGTCGAGATCGCGCGCGCGACGCTGCCCAAGCGCCGGCTCGACGTCATCGAGCTGAGCGAGACGCAGGCCTCCGACGCCATCGCACCACCCGCCGACGCCACCGTCGAGGAGCCCGCGACGGTCCGCGTCGCGGTCCCCACCCCCACGCTCGCCGATGAGCTGGAGGCCGCGCTCGTCGGCGGCGGCCCGCCGGACGACTTCGGCGAGCAGCAGACGTTGTTGTAGCGCTACGCGGCGGCCGCCGGCGTGCCGGCCCCGACGCCCGTGAGCTCCTCGCTGAGCTCCCACAGCCGGCGTGCGTCGTCGGCGCTCTTCGCCGCCTTCGTGCGGCCGACCAGCTTCGGGTGGCCGCGCTGCTCCATGAACCCGTCCGGACCGACGAACGCGTTGCCCGGGATGTCCTGCGTCGCGGCATACAGCGTTGGCAGCGCGCCCATCTCCTCGCTCTGGGCCAGCAGCCGGTTGCCGATCGTGTTGAACAGCAAGTGGTTGATCCGGCTGCCCGTGTGGCTCTGCAGGTGCGTGCTCGCGTAGCCCGGATGCGCGGCGACCGCGCGGACCGAGCTGCCCGCCGCCTCCAACCGCCGCTGCAGCTCGGAGGTAAACAGCAGGTTGGCCAGCTTGGTCTGGCCGTAGATGCGCCAGCGGTCGTAGCGGCGGCGCTCCCAGTTGAGGTCGTCGAGCCGCATCTTGCCGATCCGGTGCGCGCCCGAGGAGACGCTCACGACGCGGTCGGTGATGTGCCTCAACAAGAGGTTGGTCAGCGCGAAGTGTCCGAGGTGGTTGGTGCCGATCTGCGCCTCGAAGCCGTCAACGGTCTTTGCCTGCGGGACGGCCATGATGCCCGCGTTGTTGATGAGGATGTCGAGCTCGCCGCTCCAGTCCGCGGCGAACGCCCGCACCGAGGCCAGCGACGCGAGATCGAGCTCACGCACCTCCCAGTCGCCGGTGAACGCGGCGGCGACGCGCTCGCCCTTGGCGGTGTCGCGGACGGCGAGGACGGTGTGGGCGCCGGCCCGTGCCAACTCCCGCGCGGTGACAGCGCCGAGGCCGCTCGACGCGCCCGTCACGACGATGGTGCGGCCAGAGAGATCGGGGAGGTCAGCGGCGGTCCAGGCAGAGGAAGCAGACATGTGCCGCAATGTAGTCGCCGCCGACAAAGCTGTCAATGACAACAATGCTGGCAGCGTCTACTCCCGCCGGTACGCTGTGCCCGTGACGACCGCCGCGCGCCCCTACCACCACGGCAACCTCCGTGAAGCCCTGCTGCGCACCGGCGAGCACGCGCTGGAGGCCGGCGGCGCCCAGAACCTGTCGCTACGCGAGCTGGCGCGGGAGGTCGGCGTCAGCCACGCCGCACCACGCCGCCACTTCCCCGACAAGCAGGCGCTGCTCGATGCGCTGGCCCTCAGCGGCTGGGAGCGCCTCGGCGCAGCACTGGCCGGCGCGGTCGCCGACGCCGGCGACGGCTTCGACGCGCGGATGCTCGGCCTCGCCCGCGCCTACGTCGCCTTCGCGACCCACCACCCCGCGCTCATCGAGCTGATGTTCGCCACCAAGCACGCCGACGACGCGTCGCCCGAGCTGGCGCAAGCCGGCGAGCGGGCGTTTGCCCCCGCGCTGGCCGCCGTCGCCGATGGCCAGGCCGCCGGCGCGGTGGTCCCTGGTGACCCGCATCGCGTTGCCATCGTCGCCTTCGCCGCACTCCAAGGCCTCGTCGCCCTGGCCAACAACGGGATGCTCGACGGCACGCCACTCACCGAGACGCTCGACGAGGTCATCGAGCGGCTGGTGCTCGGACTCAGACCTCGCTGACGCGGCTCGCGTCCTGGACCAGCAGGGCGATCTGCACCCGGTTGTCGAGGTCGAGCTTGGCCAGCAGCTTGGACACGTGCGCCTTCACGGTCGCCACGCTCATATGCAGCTCGGCCGCGATCTCGGCGTTGGCGCGGCCCTGGCCCACGGCCATCGCGACCTCGTGCTCGCGCGCGCTGAGCGAGGCCAGACGCTCCCGCGCCCCGTCGCGCCGGGCCGCGGCCTCGCCGTCGCCGGCCACCAGCGCGATCAGGCGCCGCGCGACGGCCGGCGAGAGCATCGCGTCGCCCGCGTGCACCAGCTCGATCGCGCGAACGATCTCCGGCGGCGGGGTGTCCTTGAGCAGGAACCCGGCGGCACCGGCCTGCAGGGCGCGCAGCACCAGCTCGTCGGCGTCAAAGGTCGTCAGCACGACCACGGCCGGCGGGTCGGGCTGTGCGCGCACCAGGCGCGTCGCGGCGATCCCGTCGACCTGTGGCATCCGCAAGTCCATCAACACGACATCCGGCCGGTGACGGTCCAGCGCCGCCAGGACGCCGCGCCCATCGTCGGCCTCCCCCACCACGGCGATCCCCTCGGCGCCCGACAGCATCATCTTCAGCCCCGACCGCACCAGCGCGTCGTCGTCGACGAGCAGAACGCGGATCGGCGCGACGGCAGCGCCCACGTCCACGCTCACGCCGTCCACGGCAGCGTCGCGCGCAGGACGAAGTCGCCGGCGCCGTCGGGTCCGTGCTCCAGCGTGCCGCCCGCCAAGGCGACCCGCTCGGCAAGGCCGATCAGCCCGGTGCCCGGGCCTGGCGCGGGCAGGGTCGTCTCGGCGCGCGGCGCCACCACGGCGACCGGACGTCGGCTCACCACGCTCACCGCCAACTGCCCATCACGGCCGTCGACGTCGACGTCCACGGCCGCCGCCGGGGCGTGCTTCCGCGCGTTGGTCAGGCCCTCCTGGACGATCCGGTACGCCGTGCGCCCGAGCGCCGGGGGCACCGACGCCGTCTCGAGCACGTCGATGCGCAGCGCCACACGCGCCCCGGCCTCGCGCGACTCCTGCACCAGCGCCGGGATGTCGGCCAGCGTCGGCTGCGGCGGCTCGGTGCGCTCGCCCTCGCCCGCTGCGCCCTCCTCGTCGTCGCGCAGAACGCCGATCACGTCGCGCAGCTCCTGCAGTGCCGCATGCGCCGCGCCCCGCACCACGCCGGCCGCTTCGGCGATCTCCTCCGGCGGTGCATCTGGACGGAACTCCAGCGCCCCGGCATGGACGCTCAGCAGTGAGATCCGGTGCGCCAGCACGTCGTGCATCTCACGGGCGATCCGGCGCCGCTCCGCGTCGCGGGCCTGTTCCGCGTGCAGGCGCCGCTCAGCCTCGAATCGCTGAGCGCGCTCGTGCAACGACCGCACGAGGTCACGCTGAGCGCGAGCGAAGAGGCCCCAGCCCAGCACCACGATCATCAGCAGGAAGCCGAGAACCAGGCCGCCCCAGTCATAGCCGCCGTCGTTGCCGTAGACGCCGGCTGAGACAAGCATCGCCACGAGGCTCAGCGCCGCGATGCCCGCCAGCGGTCGCGGCGCCATCCGCAGTGCGACATTGAACAGGGCGGCCAGCGCAGCACCGGCGGCCAGCGCCGAGAAGCACGACAGCACGGCGACCAGGACTGCCACCTCGGCCGGCCGGCGCCGCCGGAACCCCAGCGCCGCGAAGGCCACGATGCCGGCCGCGATGTCGATCCCGATCATCACGTCCGAGCGCGGACCGGCCGTCGTGCCCAGGACCGCGACCCCGAAGGCACCGCTGACGGCGTACATCAACGCGTCGACCAGCCAGTCACGCGGGGTGCGCCGAGCGCCGGGCTCTTCGAGCAGCGCCGCGGGCAGCAGCAGGCGCTGCCATTGGGCCAGCCCGGCCGGCTCGTGCTGCTCGGGGCCCGTCATCGGTTCCGACAGCGTACGGCGACCCCGCCGCCCTGGCCCCCGACCAAAGTCGATCCGATCGCCGACCTCGGTCGCAGTCACTGCCGCCGTGTGACTGATGCACCGGTCCGGCGGACCGACCATGCTGGGCCCATGATCGAGTCCCACGGCCTTACGAAGCGCCTCGGCGGACGCGCCGTCGTCTCCGACGTGACCTTCGCCTGCGCGCCCGGAACCGTCACCGGCTTCCTCGGACCAAACGGTGCAGGCAAGACCACCACCATGCGCATGCTGTGCGGGTTGTCGGACCCCGACGCCGGCCACGCCGAGATCCTCGGCGGGCCCTACCGCGCGCTGCCCAACCCGGGCCGCCGCGTCGGCATCCTGCTCGACGCGAGCGCGCAGCACGGTGGCCGCCGCGGCCAGGAGACGCTCACGCTGTCGGCGCTCACGATGGGCGCCGACCCCAAGCGCGTCCCCGAGCTGTTGGACCGCGTCGGCCTGGAGAAGCGCGCCGCCCGCCAGCGCGTCAAGGCCTACTCGCTGGGCATGCGCCAGCGGCTGGGCATCGCCAACGCGCTGATCGGCGACCCGGAGGTCCTGATCCTCGACGAGCCCGCCAACGGCCTGGACCCCGAGGGCATGCGCTGGATGCGCGGCCTCCTGCGCGACTTCGCCGACCGTGGCGGCACCGTCCTGCTCTCCTCGCACCTGCTGCACGAGGTCGAGGCGGTCGCCGACCAGTTGCTGATCATCGGCGGCGGGAAGATCGTCGCAGCGGGCACGCGCGAGGAGCTGCTGGCTGGCGCCGGCACGCTCGTGCGCGCGGCCGACGACGCGCCCGCGCTGGCGTCGGCGATGGCGTCGGCCGGGCTCACTGCCCGCGCCCATCCCGAGGGCGGCTTCATCGTCGAGGCCGAGCCCGAGGAGGTCGGGCGCGCCGCGCTGGCCGGCGGCGTCGCGCTGTCGCGCCTCGGCCCGTCGGAGAGCGCCGGCCTCGAGCAGCTCTTCTTCGACCTCACCAGCGGCGCGCCCGACGCGCCCACGCCCGCCCCCGCCGACCTGCAGGAGACCGTCCGATGAGCACCGCCACCGCCCGCTTCGACGACCCGCTCTCGCCGCGCTCCGCCGACGCCGCGCGCGAGCACCGCCCGAGCCTTGCCACGCTCACCCGCGTGGAACTGCGCAAGATGTACGACACGCGCGCCGGCTTCTGGCTGTTGCTGATCTGCGTGCTGTTGACGCTCCTGGTCGCCGTCCTCAGCGGCCTGTTCGACGACACCGACAAGCACACGCTGAGCAGCATCTTCAACGGCACGTCGCAGGTGGTCACCTTGCTGCTGCCGATCGTCGGCATCCTGCTGGTCACCTCGGAGTGGTCCCAGCGCACCGCGCAGGTGACCTTCACGCTGGTGCCCCGGCGCGGTCGCGTGCTTGCGGCGAAGGTCAGCGCCAGCGTGGTCCTGGCGCTCGTCGCCTTCGCGGTGGCCCTGGTGCTCGCAGCGGTGGGCACAGCGCTGGACCCCGCCAGCGATGGTGCGTGGTCGCTGTCGGCGGGCGTGCTCGCGCAGACCGCGTTCTACATCGTGATCTCGACGCTGATGGGCGTCGCGCTCGGCGCGGCGATCCTGCTCTCAGCGCCGGCGATCGTGGCGTCGTTCGTCCTCCCGATCGGCTTCAGCGTGGCGACGAACCTCATCCCGGGCCTGGATGGCGCGGCGCGCTGGCTCGACTCGGGCACGACGCTCCCCGACCTCACCGACCACATCTACAGCGCCCACGCATGGGCCCGCGTCGCGACGACGCTGCTGCTCTGGCTGGCGCTGCCGATGGCGATCGGCGCCTGGCGCTTCCTGCGCGGAGAGATCCGCTAGGGGCGCCGCAGGCGGCTTACGCCGCCTCTACCGAGTCTTCCTCTTCCTTGCCCTGCAGCCGCTCGCGGCCGCGGCGCACGGCGGCGATGAACTTCGAGAGGTTGACCTCAAGCGTGTTGAGGATCTCGTCGGCGTAGTCCTCGGCGCCGAGACGGATCTCGCGCTCGCGGGCTCGCGCGTCTTCCACGATCTCTTCGGCGGCACGCTCGGCTTCGCGCGTCACCTCCTGATCGGAGACGAGCTCCTCCTGCTTGCGGACGGCGTCCTTGACGATCCGCTCCGCCTCGCGCTTGGCTTCGGCGAGCATCTCTTGGCGCTCCTTGACGATCCACCGCGCCTGCTTGATCTCCTCAGGGATGGTCGCGCGCATCTGATCCAAGATGTCGTAGA
>JBEVLC010000251.1:0-15511 GCA_040509415.1 Baekduia sp.
GTTCTACTATCGAAGGCCGCGCGCACGACGGCGGCGACCCTGGAGCCCTTCTGGACTACGACGTCCAGAGGATGTCGGCGGCGCCGACGGGGATGGTGGCGCTGGTGGTGCTGGTGCCGGTGCCGACGTCGGCGCAGCGGGCGGTGCGGGTCAGGCCGCTGCCGACCGTGGCGCATGAGGTGGCGTTCAGCGCGGCCGAGGCCACACCGGTGCCCTTGAGCTGGGCCTGGCCGGTCCAGGTGCCTGCCGGTGCGGCAGACGGATCGGTCAGGGGCGCCGAGAACGTCGCGGTGTACGGCGAGGTGACCCCACCGTTCACGACTTCACCGACGATGCGGCACTGGTACTTGTTGGCACACGAGACGCCGTTGTAGGCGACCTGGGTCGCGCCGGCGGGCATCGCCGGGGGCGTGACCGTCGTGAAGGTCGCGCCCTGGTTGGTGCTCTCCAACAGGAAGGGCCGCTTGCCCGTGGCCGGCACCGTGAAGTAGCCGGCGATGAAGCAACGCGCGTCAGCGCACGTGATGGACTTCAGCGTGTGGAGCGAGGTCATCGCCGGCACCGTCGGAGCGGTGACCCACGTGATGATCGCCTGGCCGAATGGATCGGAGGTGATCGTGAACGTCTTGACGTAGGGCGTGCCGTTTGACGATCCGATGACCGTGCACCCGCCGTTTGCCCCGCACTTCATGGAGCTGACGCTGGACGGCGCGGTCACCGGCACCGCCGATGTCGCGGCGGCGCCGACCAGCACGTAGGCACGCGTAACGCTCGACGCGTCGGTGTAGTCACCGGCAGCGATCGTGGCGGAGTCGGAGACGACGCGCAGACGGCTGGTCACCGCGCCCGCCGGCGCCCACGACGGATTGACAACGGAAGACCAGTTGCTGCGCTGCGGCCCGCTGGCCCAAATCGACCAGCCGACAATGTTGCAGTTGGCCAGCCCGGCGCCCGAGCAGAAGACGCCGGCCGCGCTGCTGCGCGTCGGCGAGCCGGAGTAGACACCCGAGGCGGTGTAGGTGCCAAAGGTCGCTGACGGCGTCGCCTGCGCGCGTGCGGTGACCTCGTTGCCGCTTCCGGTGATTGACGTGCCGACGGCCATGCAGTCGCGGCTCGAGGCACAGGAAACCGCGTCGAGCGTGGCCTGCGTCGAGGACGGCGACTGCGACAACGTCGGATAGGTGACACTGGCCGACGCCGTTGCGGCCATGGCCGGCACGAGGACAGCTGTCAGCAGACAGGACCGCAGCCATCGCGGCCCAGGTGATACGTAGCGCATTGAAGCGCCTCCTTGATGATCAGTGAGCCACGGTCCACCGCGTCGCAGTGGACGGGCTCAGACGGTGTGAGTGCGTGTTCAGCCACACCCGCGTACACCAGGGTTTCTACTCAACCCTCATCTGGGAGTCAAGGGCAGTTTTTACTATTACTTAACGAACCCAATTAACCAGTGGAGGAACGGCCAAGGGGCGGCCAGCCCATGGCTGACCGCCCTTCTCCGCACCTGCTGTCCGCTAACGCTCAGCGGTGCAGGGTGACCGTCTTGACCGTCGACACAGCGGTCTTGCTGCCCTTGGGGCGATAGCCGACACGGAGGCGCAGCGCGACCTTGCCGTGCGTGCGCAATGAGGCCTGGGCCTTGCCGGTCAGCCTGGCCGTGATCGACGCCTGCGTGGTCTTGGCCGAGGTCAGCGTCCGCGTGACCGGCTGCAGACCGTCAGCCACCAGCGACACCCGCCCCGCGCCGAGCCCACCGACTTGGACGGTGATGGCCTTCTTGCTCTTGGTGGTCTTGGTCTTCTTGATCGCGGGCTTGGTCTTGCAGCCGGCGATCTTGGCCTGCACCTCACCGACCTTGACCTGACCGTTGTGACCGGTGAACCGGGTGGCCATCGTCTTGTCACGATCACACGCACCCGGCTTGCCCGACACCACGAGGATGCCGTGCTTGCCACCGGCGATCTTGAGCTGGAAGCGCTTGATCGGCGCATCCGGGATCGCGTCGAACGTCGTCGCCAGCCGGCCGGTGGAGTCCACGGCCGAGCCGGCGTCGAGATCGATGGTCACCCCGTCACCGCTGAGGGGGATCCAGAGCTTGGGCAGCGTCCGGATCGTGCGGCCCGACTTCGGGTCCTTGCGCAGGCCCTCGACGAAGTACACCGGCCCGGTCAGGTCATGCGGGAGCACCGACTTGGCGGTTGCCTGGCCCACGATCGACGTCTTGGGGCAGTTCAGCGCGACGCGCTGCTCGGGCTTGCACAGCCCCTGGGCGTTGTCGGGATCCAAGGCGAGCGACAGGGGGAGCTTGACCTCGACCTTCTTGAGGTTGGCCCCACCACTCCCCGGACCCGCATCAACGACGGTGGCGTCGACGCCGGGGTGCTTGCCATCGGTCATCTGCGACTTGTTGGTCAGGTTCAGCGACAGCTTCTGATTGAGATCCAGGTCCCCGCAGCCGTTGGGCTGAAACGCGACGGTCTGGTCGCTGCGCTCACCGGCCGTCGAGAGGAAGCTGCCGAAGACCGACTGCTGCGCGCACGACGAAGGGTTGAACATGAACCTCGCCCGATCGACGGTCACATTGACCTGACGCATCCGCAACGGGATCCCCTGGATGATCGTCGGCAACGGATCAGACTTCACCGAAACATTCGCCCGACGGTCGACATAGATCCCCGCGCGCACCGTGATCACGCCGAGGTCAAACGGGCCGGCCTGGCCGGCGGTCGGGACCTGGATCGCCAGACCGAACGGCGCGCCGTTGTACGGGCCGGTCAGGTACACGTTGCCCTTGACCGGCAGCGGCTGGGCACCCGGACCCGACAGCACATGGGTCTCACCGATCCTGCTGGCCTCCGGACACGCACCGGCCTGCGCCGCCCCGGCATCACACTGCGGCACCGAGCCGATGTCTGCCAGCATCCCCTTGGGCAAGCCCATCTGCACACCCGAGAAGTAGCCCATCCCATCAGGACGCGTCAACGAGAACGTAAACGGGCTGAACTGCCCGGCCGCTCCATTGTTCGTGCCCGCGGTGAACGAGGGCGAGAACGCCTTGCGATCGCAGCCCTGATCGATCCGCGTCGGCGAGTCCAACGACACCGGGACATCGGAGGCCCATGAGCTGATCTCGACATGCGTGTTGTAAGTGCCGCAGGTCGTCGGGGTCGCCAGGGCCGCCTGCGAACCACCTTGGAGATCGACCTTCATCTCCGAGAACGGCAACTGCGGCGTGTTGTCAAACGTCACCTTCAACTGACCCGACCCCTGGTCGAGATCGACCCTGCCCGGCAGCTTGACGTAGAACCCCGGTCCCTTGACCACCAAGTACATCGCGATCAACGATCGGAACGGGTTGTCGTTCTGGCTGGCGAGGATGATGTCGCCGGTCAACGGATCGGGCAGCACCGGCGTGTCAATTGACACCCGCCCCAGCTTCGAGGAGTCAGGACACGACGGCGCACCGACGTTGTCCAACCCGATCTGAGCGGGCGAGCACGCACCAAGCCCGGCCGCCGACGACGGCGACACCGTGAAGCCCTCCGGCAGCGTCATCACGACCTTGCGCACATGCGCCGTCGACACACCATCCGGATCACTGGACTGCGGCACCTTCACATCAACAGCCAAAGCCGACGGCGCATCAGCAACACGAGACAACGCCTTGACATCAACCGACGGAGCAAACGGCAACCGATCACACCCGTCGAAGACCAACGGCGTCCCCTCGACGTCCTCGGTGATCGTGCGGGTGTCAAAGACACCGCGGTTCTCCCACGAGTCGCCGCGCACCGTGAATGACACCGGCGACTCCGTACACGACGTCGGCGCCGAGAAGAACGCACGACGCGCGCCCCCATTCAGGTGCTTCGGCGGGCCGTCCACGTCCGGGAGCCCGCCGCGAAGCTGATCGTGAGACTCATCAGCAGGCACGCCCCACAGCGTGAGCTTGATCGCCCGGACCGGCAGCGCTTGGGAGATCGACACACTCGCGGCGGAGATCCCGTAGTCACCTGGGCGGACGCGCGCGTCGATCACTGCGATGGTCCCGAGGTAGTTGATGCCGAAACGAGCAGGGACATCGGGACCGTGCGCCAGGTTGTAGACGCCGACGACAGCGTGCCCGCCGTAGTCGACGTCGGCGACGCCGACCTGAGACGAGAGCGGGCATTGCGCCACGCCGGCCCCTGGCGGCGCGAAGTCCCGGTAGTCGCAATCGGTGACGGCGTTCGGGTCCCCGATCATGCCGAGCGGCAGGTCGACGTCGACCGCGTGGACCGCCTCCACCGGCAGGGTGCTGTTGGGGTCTGTGGGCACCGAGAACGTGAACGTGAAGTCCGGATGTGAGCCCGCCTGACGCGTAAACGCGCCGAACTCGTCGAACACCGCGGCATGCACGGTGCCGCCGGTGGAAAAATCAAAGACGTCTCGGAAGACGGGTTGGCCATTGGCATCGAGCTTCTGCTGCGGCGCGTCGGTCAGCCGGACACCCAACTGATCGAACTGCAGGCTCGCCGATGCCTGCCCCACCAGCAGCAACGTGAGGAAGGCGCTGACCACCAGGGCAGCGGCGAGGCGGCTGATGCCGCGGGGGACACGATGGATCATCGGAGTCATGTTGATCATGGTCATCACCTAGTTGCCGAGGGTCCGGGAGTACTTGGCCGACGCGGTGCCCCAGCCCCCAGCGAGGCTGACCTTCACCGACACCTTGACCTTCCTGTGCGTACGCAGCAACGACCGCGCCCGCTTGCTCAACGGCACACTCATGCTGTAGGTCCCCTCCTTGGCGACGTTCCGATAGGTCGTCACGACCCGGGCACCCGACACCTTCACTCGACCACGCTGCGACGCGTGGAAGGTGATCCTCACCGACTTCGACCCGACGCTGACCCGCGTCAGCGACACCTTCACCTTCTGCTGGTTGGTGCGTGCCCCCGGCGTGCCCGAAGACTGAGGCAGCGAGCCGGACGACGGGCCGGCGACCGGCCCCGTCCCCGGCTCGGCGCACTCCGACTTCGCACAAGGAGCGTCCGGCGGCGGCGGGTTCTGGGAAGCGAGCCCTCCTCCGACGCGAGCGTCATAGATGTCGTACGCCCCATCCTTGTCCTGCCCGACCAGGCCCTCGGCGGTCGTGAAGAAGACGTCGCGGCCGTCGGGTGAGATGTCGACGAGGATCGCGTTGTAGTCGAGATCACCCGGGCTGATCAACGTCGTGCGGCCGTTGTGGTACTCGTACACGTCAGCCGCGTTGTTGCGGTCGGAGCCGACCAACGACAGGCGCGTCCCAAAGTACGCACGCCCATCATCGGTCACGGTCTGGGGACGTCGGTTGCTGATGTTGCGCTCCCCTTCGGGGAGCTGCCCGCTGCCGCCCTGGCCGCTGGCCGTGCAGGAGATGCAGTTCTCCTGGCCGGCCGTGGCGTCGTAAAGGTGGACCGAGCCGCCTTGGTTGAACGCCAGGTACCGGCCGTTGGGGCTCGTGTACGCCAACCCGTCCCGGCTCGGCGACGTGGCGATCAGGTGGCGCTGCCCGTTGCGCCACGTGGCGAGGCCGTTGGCGAGGACCGGCAGACCGTTGGAATCGGTCGTCTCGGCCTGGCCGTTGTAGTAGATGGTGTTGCCATCGTCGCTGATCGCGGGCACGTCAATGGAGCCGTCCCCGCCAGAGCCGCCCTGACGGGCGAGGTAGGTCAACTGCCCCGACGAGGCGTCGTAGCGATAGAGGTTTTTCTCCACCTGCGATCCCGTGAGGTCCTCGGCATCATCCGTGAGCTTGACCGCGGAGAGAAGCACGACGTAGCGACCATCGCGACTCATGCCGACAGCGGTTCCAGGCTGCGGGCCTGATGGGCCACCGGTGGCCTGCGACTCGGAGATCGCCACGGTCTGACCGCCCGATCGCCGGTAGACCCCGGCGTCCGCGCCGTCGAGCGAGAAGGCCGCTGCCTCGCCGTCGTCAGAGACGAGGCGGTTCGCCGTCAGCTCGGAGCTCGTGAACCACGTGTTCCCGGTGGGAATCGCGTTGCCGTTCGGCAGCCGGGAGATCAAAGAAAGGCCACTCGCCCGGCTCCACTTGTACATGGCGACCTGGGGGGCGTTCGGCAGCAGCGGGAACCGCGAGATCAGCACGACCCAGCTGAAGTCCGGCGCCCCTCCGATGAAGACGTTCTGCTGCTTCGTGCCGTCCATTCCCGAAACCGCGTTGGGCTGGGTCGCCGTGCCGACGAGCTGGTACGTGCCGGTCCGTACGTCGCTCATGTAGATGTTGGCCGCGCCTTGGACCGCGTCTGGCGTCAGCGCGACCGAGGTCACCACCATGGCGTGCTCGAAGTCATCAGACACGGCGTGCGTCACCGAGCTGAGGATCACCGTCGTCAGGTCCACCTTGGGATCGAGCGACTGCTGGTCCCAACCGGCATCCGTGCGCCGGGCGAAATAGCGCCCGATCTGGACGGCGCTCGGCGCATCGAGGCCCGGGGCCGAGACGGCATACTCGATCGCCCCGCCACCCGGCCCGGCCTGAAAACCCCAATTGCTGATCAGGGCCAAGCCCTTCTTGTTCGCAGGGGTCACCTGCTCGTACCCGCGGCGTGGTGCGACCTCGTCGACGCCGAGCGTCCGGAACGTCCGGTCCGCACCGGCGGTGGTGCCGACCCGGTTCGTGGCCACCAGCCGATAGTGATAGATCGTCCCGGGCTGCAGCCCCTTGACCGACTGACGGAACGGCCGCTCACGCAGATTGCCCGCAACCGCCTCCACACCGGCCGGTGCACGACTGCCGTAATTCGTGCTCAGGCCATACTCGAAGTGATACGTCGTCTGGCTGCGAAGCGTGTCGATCGTCCCGTTGAGCTGCGCCGACCGATCATCGGCGGTCGCCGCGCCGGTCTCCACCACCGGCGGCCCGGATGGCGTGCGCACCGTCAGCGGCGCGGTGATGTTCTCCACCTTGGAGGCGTCGTTGACCGCGACGGCGCGGACGAGGTAGTCGGTCTCCGGCTCGAGGCCGGCCAGGTCGTCAGCGATCGGGTCGTTCGCGGCCGTCAGACCGGCGTGATTCGGCAGCCGACGCCACGGGCTGGGCGCGTCCGTCGTCAGGTAATTGCTGCACGGGTCGGACGCCAGGCAGTACTCGAAGCGGGCCGTCGTCATCTCCCCGTTCGACGCGACGTGGCCGGTGAGGTGGAAGCTGGTGGGAGTGAGCTGCGAGGCGGTCGGCCCATCGAGGCCGGGACGGGTACCGAGAACGAACACATGGGCGGTTCCGTTCGGAAGCCCGATGTACAACTTGGTTCCATCCGCCGAGAATGCGAGGCCCTTGCCGCCAGAAGCCACCGCAGAAGGGACGCGGATCGAGTCCTTGAGGACATTCGACGACGAGTAGATCTGGATGACCGTGTCATTCGGCGTGACGAATCCGGGCGACAGCTCAACCGCGACGTCACCGTTCTGCGGATTGACGGCGAGGCCCGGGGTCGTGTAGACGCCTGAGGTCGGCGGGATGGCGAGCCGCCCCTTCCAACTGCCATTAGCTCCCATGTGCTCGACGCGACCGTTTGCGTGAAGCGCGTAGACGTCTCGATTCGGCGCGACGGCGACTCTCACGGCAGCGAGCGGACCAGCACCATCGGTGATCGTCGAGCCGTCGATAGCAGGGAGCGGCGCGCCGGTAGAAGAGTCGAACCGCTGGACCGGCCCGCCTGCGGCGATGAGCACATCACCGGTAGAGGGATCGACGGCGATTCCGGTCGGACCTCCCAAGATGTTAGGGGCCCACGCCGGCGCTGGAGAGTAGGTGGGGGTGGGCAGGCCGTCGCTGACGTACTTGACCGGCGAGCCGAAGGCGTTCAGCGTGTAGACCGCCGCCCCATCGGGGCTCACGGCGATCGCAGACGTCCAGTTGGAGGTATCCACCTGGGTGAGCGACGCGCCGTTCGGGTTCAGCACCTCGAAGCCGCCCACGGCGTTGGGGTCGAATTGACGACCGATGAAGACCCTGCCGTCATCGTTGCTCACGGCGACCGAGCTGAAGACCTGGTCGACGGTCCCCGTCCCGCCCACTCCGACGTCGGTGCCATCGCCCCGCCAAGCGTAGGACTGCCCCGCCGTCGCCGCGAGAGCGCTCGACGTGGACGCACCGGCGACGACACACGCAGCCAGCACGACGGCCAGCAAGTTCCTCAACAACATCAGGAGCGTCCCTTCTCGACACAGGTCTTCTGAACAGCGACGACCGCGACACGGCCACGCGAAGTACGACGCCGGGCATCGAGGTGCCCGGGCTTGCGACGTTCAACCACGTCGCTCACGAGCAGCCTGCTTCGGTCGCCGGCGCTCCCGGCTGCTCACCGGCGCGCCAAGCCAACGGCGAAGCCTCGGTGCGCAGGTCGCGCAAGGTGCGCGCCGCTTCCTCGCCTTGAGCCGTCAACCGCCAGGCGTTTGTCCGGCCCTCCTTGCGGCGCTGCACCATCCCCGCCCGCTCCAGCCGGCTGAGATGCCGGCTCATCTGACTCTCGTGCCGAACGTCGATCGCCCGCGCGATGTCGATGTTCGCCGCGCCCGGGTGACCGTTGAGGTAGCGCAGCGTCTGGCTGGTCAGCTCGGTGACGAGCAGCCCGCGGTCGTCGCCATCGCCAACGACGGTTGGCGTCCAGCGCGTCACGTAGGCGACCGTGCCGCCGCGACCGGCTGCGCGGGCCGCGGCGTGGCGGCGGCCGGCGAACGGCGAGACCAGCAAGAAGATCGCCACGCCCGCGAGGTCGGCGATGGACGCCTCGGGCTTCTCGGTCAAGCTGGCGAAGGCCAGGCCCCACACGCCGGTGATGGCACACGCCAGCACGGTCGACTCGACCATCGGCTGCCTCGGCGGGTCGGCCAGGAGCCCCGCGATCTGCGCCATCGCTGCGCGCCGCAGCCCCATCGCGCCGCTGTGGCCGCTGACCGACGAGACCAGGCACAGCTGCGCGAGGACGCGGTCGGCGTCCCACGCGCCGAGCAGCGCCTGCGTCACGGCGACCGCGCGGTCCTCCCAGACTGCGCCCGCGTCGGCGGCGGCCACGGCGAGGTGGCCCAGCAACCGGCCGAATGCCTCCTCGTGCATGTCGACCACGCAGGCATCGCGGTCGGCGTACAGCTCGTAGAAGGTGCGGCGCGAGACGCCGGCGCGCTGGCAGACGTGGTGCACGCCGACCGCCCCGAGGCCGAGCTCGGCCGTCAGCTCCCCCATCGCCGCGACGAGCCGGTCGCGCTGAGTGGGCATCCCGAAGGTGTGACCGTTGCGCCGGCCGGTGATCCCCTCCGGGGCCGGGTCGCCCGCCGTCACGGCAGGGGCCATCGATGACCTGCGAGCAGGCACAGCGGACACGTCGTCTCCTCCAGCAGTGATCTCTCAACCCACGGCAGCGCCACCGGCGCACGCCGCACTCCCACACCCGACGCCGCTGCCAGAGCGGCAACTTCATGGTGCGATCGAAACCGTAAACGTCTCGATGTCCTAAGTCAAGACTCTGTGTACCAAGTCCTTCTTGTGAGCCCTAGGACGTCGCAACTGGCAGCCCGAAGAACCAGGCATCCCGCAGTCCGGCGAGCGCCTGACGGGCGATCGCCTCGGGGACCGGCTCACCGGCAGCGCGCCGCTGTGCCAGCGCGACCGAGACGCGCCACAGCGTCGGGCCCTCCCGGCGCGCGATCGCGGCCTGGACGAGGAGCTCGAAGTCCGCGAGCGCCGCCGGGCCGCCGTCGAGCAGGTGCACGATGCGGTCGAGATCTGCGGGCGGCGTCGCCGTGGGCGCCTCGCCTTCGACCACCGGCCCGTCCGCGAACGGCGCGAGCGCGAAGCGCGTGAGCTCCTGCCGGCGCGCCGCCAGCGGCTTGCCAGGACGGTGACGCAGCCGGTCGACGACCATCGCGTCGAGCGCCGCGAGCACGGCATCGACGCCGACGCCCTCGCCGTGCTGCTGGGTGATCCGCTCGCTCAGGGCCTCCAACACAGGCTCCCGCACCGCGTCGCGAGCGGCCCGCGCGCGCTCGCCCGCCTCCGGCAACTCGCGCAGGCAGACCAGCGCCCAGGCGTGGTCGCAGTCGAGGATCTCCAGGTAGGTCGCCAGCGCAGCCGCGGTGGCCCGCTGCCAGTCGCGCTCGAGCCGCAGCGCGCGCAGGATCTGCGGCATCGCGTACGCGGCAGCCGCGTCGTAGGCCCAGATCAGCACGTCCTCCTTGCCGTCGAACGCGTCGAAGAAGCTCGTGCGCGAGACGCCGGCGCGGTCGGCGATCGCGGCCTCGGTCGTCTCCCCGTAGCCGTGCTCGGCCACCTCGCGCACGGCCGCGTCGACGATCCGTGCGCGGCGCCAGAACTCCTGCGCCTCGGAGGGCAGATCCGCCAGCTGCTCGACGTCGGTTGAGGCACCATCGACGTTTCTCGACACGATGCGCCGATGGTAGCTCACGTTGTCAACTTTCTATAGACCATCTCCTTCTAAAGATGCGATTAGGGGCTATCTTGGAGCCGGCCTGTCACGTATCGTGAGCGCCAGCATGGCCACCGCTCGCCGACCCGCCTCGCCAGCGCTTCCGCGCGGTCGCCACGCGCTCTCCGGCGACGCGCTCACCGCCGCGCACCGGGCCCGGCTGCACGAGGCCGTCGTCAAGCTGCTGGGCACCCAGGGCTACGGCGGGACGAGCGTCGACGAGCTGGCCGCCGCGGCCGGCGTCTCCACCGCCACCCTCTACGGGCTCTTCGCCGGCAAGCAGGAGCTGGTGCTCGACACCTTCGACGCGATCGTCGCCGACGCCGCCGGCCCGCTGCGCAACCGTCCGGTCGCCGAGGGCGACCTGCGCCAGGCGCTCGCGGACGTCTTGTCGGCCGTCGTCGACATCGTGCTGCGTCAGTCCGACGCTGCGCGCCTGGCCGTCGTCGACATCCCGGCGCTCGGCCCGGCTGGCATCCAGCGCCGCCGCACACTGGCCGATGGTCTGCAAGAGCTGCTGCGCCGCGCCGCCACCACGACCGATGGGCTGACCGTCCTCTCCGAGCCGGCGCTGACCGTGCTGGCCGGCGGCACGCTGCAGGTGCTCGACCGCCACCTGCGCTCCGGCCGGCTGCGCCCGCTGCGCAGCGCTGCGCTCGACCTCGCGGCGTGGGGCGCGGCGTACGAGACCGATGCGCCACAGCGGCTGCCCACGCGGAGCCCGTTCGCCAGCGCGGCGCCGGACCGGGCACGGGCGTCCACCCAGCCACCGTCACAAGGACTACCCCACGGTCGCCACGGCCTGCCCGCCGCCTTCGTCCACCGCCACCAGCGCGAGCGCATCTTCGAGGCGGTGCTGGCGCTGTCGGCCCAGCAGGGCTTCGAGATCACCTCCGCCCGCGAGCTGGCCACGCGCGCCGGCCTCTCGCGCCAGACCTTCTACCAGCACTACGCGACCAAGGAGGACGCCTGGGCCGCCGCCTTCGACCAGGCCTTCCTCGATCTCTTCGCCACCGCCTGGCACGCGGGCGCCGCGCAGCGCACCGCCGAGGGGAAGGTCACCGCCGCGGTCACGGCCTGCCTGGAGCAGCTGATCGCCGAGCCCGGGTGGGCGCGGCTGCTGCTCGTCGACGCGGCCTCGGCGGGCGCCGCGGGCAGCGCGGCGATCGACCGGGCGATGGTCGCGTTCGCACGCCTGATCGCCGGTGCGGCGGGCAAGCGCGAGCTGCCGGCGATCGTCCCGCTGGCGATGGTCGGCGGGATCGTCAACCTCGTCGGCGGCTGGATCGTCGAGGACCGCACGGCCGAGCTCACCGACCTGACGCCGGCGCTGGTCGAGGTGCTGTTCGTCCCGCTCTTTGGGGCCAGCACGGCGCGCAGCGCTATGCGCCGGGCCGCGTCGGCCGCCAGCGGCCCCGGGGCAGCGCCCGCCGACGACGAGCTGCGGCTGATGGACGCCTTCGCCCGCGCCGTCGTCGCCGACGGGCTCGCCGCCACGCGCCTCGCCGACATCGCGGCGCGAGAGGAGATCCCGGTCGAGACCGTCACCGGGCTCTTCGACGACGAGCTCGACTGCGCCACGCAAGCGCTCGACGTCTGGACCGGCCAGCTGGTCGCGGGCGCCGCCGGCGCCTACCTCTCGGCAGCGCTGGACCCACCGCTGGCCGCGCACCGAGCGCTGGAGGCAGCGCTGACGCATGTCGCTCACACGCCGGCGCTCTCGGCGCTCGCCGTCAACGACGACCCGCAGATCGTCAAGATCGTCGCCGGCCTGCGCGCCCGCTACGCCACGTTGTTCCTGGAGTTGATCGGCGGCCAGCTGCCGGTTGCCGACCCGCGCGCGCCCGAGGCCGCCTCCGTGCTGGAGGTCGTTCTCGAAGGCCTCCTGGCCGTCATCGCGCGGTTCGCCGAGGACGAGCGCCTCGCCGAGCTGCCTGACGAGCTCGAGACCCTCAGCCTCCAGAGCCTCACGCCGTTCTTCGGCGCGGCCGAGGCCCAGCGCGTCGCCGCGCGCTCCGCCGCGCTGCGGTAGCTCGTTTCGGCAAACACGAGCGTCTCCCCGAGAGCCACGAAAGTCTCTCGAAATGCAGTGGATTTTGGCTCAGGACCGGGCGTAAGGTGCACCGTCATGAGGCCGGACGGCCTACGTTCATCAAGCATCCCGCCGCTCCCGTCCGGCGAGATCGACCATGTCCTCGACAGCGTCGCGGCCTTCACCCGCCGGCTGTTCACCCGCACGGCCGAGGTCTTCATGGACGCGGCGGGCGATCCGGCCCAGGCGCTGCATGAAGCACTCGACTCGCTCCTGCGCGACCTCGCCGCGGCACCCGAGATGACCTACATGTCGACCGTCGAGCTGCCCGCCCTCGGCCCACTCGTCCGCGAGCGCCACCACCGCATGCTCGACCTCTTCTCCGACTTCCTCCAACCCGGCCTCGCCGCGCGCGGCGTCGCGCTGCCGAGCCCCGAGATCGTCTCCCTCTGCCTCACCGGCGCCGTCTGGCGGATCGTGCGCCAGCACGCGATCGGCCGACGCCTCCAACAACTCCCAGAGGCGCTGCCCGCCATCAGCTACGTCTGCCTCTCGACGCTTTTCGGGCCGGCGGAGGCGCTCAGGGTCGGCGACCGCCAACGAGCTCGTAGCGCACGCCGCGACCCACTGGCTTACCCACCGGCTTGAGCCGGTGGTGCTCGTTGTAGAGCTCGCTGAGGATCGAGGATCCGCGTTCGGGCCTGACGCCCAGCAACTCGGCGACGTCCTCTCGCCCAATCACGTCATGACTGTCGAGGTAGGCGCGAATCAGCTCCCAGTGCTCGTCAATCGTCTTGGGTTGCTTGTAATTGATGCGATTGCGCAGCATCTCGGCGCTGGCGTCTGTGAGCTTGAACGAGCGACTGCGGTTCACGACACGTCGCAGCACCCCAGCGTCGACCAGCCGCGTCAACAGCTCGAACGCCTCATCCTCGCCGCATTGACCGATGACGGCGAGCCGCTCCGGGCGGAGCGGTGTCCGAGACAGCAGATCGGTGATGGCGATGTACGTGCGCACCGACGTCCCTAGCTCGCGATCGCGGGCATTGAGATCGTCGAAGAACGCGCGAACCGATGCGTCAACCTGACCGCCGGTGATGCGGCAGATCACATCACCTCCGTCTTCCCGGATCTCGGGCTCCGGGTGGCCGTCGCGCAGCATCACACGCACGATCGTGGCGATGCCGACGCCTTCGCTCTCGGCCAGACCGAGGACGTGCAGCGCGCTCGCCAGCGCGGGATTGCGCGGCTGGGAGCGAGTGGACAGGAGCCGCTCGCCACGCACCCCGAACGGAAACCCGCCCGGCGACTGGACCTTCAGCGCCGACGGCGGATGGCCCGTGCCGACCGTGACCACTTGGCCGCGAGTCTGCTCGTAGTCGCGATGCATGAGGCCGTTGATGACCGCCTCTCGCAGTGCGCGGGAAGGGATCGCTCGCACGGAGCGACGTTGCGCGCCGACGACCTCCTGGCTCGCAGGGAAGCTCTCGAGCAGCATGTGCCACGCCGAGTCAAAAGCGGTCAACAACGGTGCAGGAGCGCGATAACGGCACTCCGCGGCAACCCCCTCGGCGACCGTGACCAGGACATCAAGTTGATTGACGCCGGGCTCGAACTCGCAGAGCAGCAGCGCGCCGGCGTTGTTGAGGACAGGATCGTCGGAGTCATCTGTCGTGACTCCAAGCCGTCGGGCTAGCGCGAGGTTGGTCGGTGCCGGGTTGCCCTTGGACTCCTCATAGTGGGCACGAGCGACGTCGAGAGCTGCCGTGACCGCAGCGGAAAGCCTGAACGCAGATGGCCGGGCCGACCAGTCGTAGTTGCGTCTGCGTTCGAGGAACTCGCGAGCACGATCACCGCTGAGCTCCCGACACTGGTCGCGGAACCTGGCCCGGAGCTTGCCGTCAACGCGGACCTCCTCGAGGGCGGGCGGTACGTCGATGAGGTAGATCCGATGCCCCTCAACCTCCAGGACCTCGGGCAGGTCGACCGACACGTTTGGCTGGGTCAGCGCGTGGACGCGACCTCGCAACCAGTCGACGTCGAGATAGGTGTTGACGAACGCATCCGGACCCTTTGCCTTGTCGTCGACCCCGACGACGAGCATCCCGCCGTGCTCGGAGTTCTTGAAGCAGGCAACCTCGGCGGCGAGCGCTCGCGCAGCCGCCTCATCCCGACGATCGATGGGACGCCGTACGCCATCGCGACGAACGGTGCCCGCCTCCTCCTTGAAGTCCAGCATCTCGCGCTCGAGACCCACAGGAGCGCCACCAGCGCGGATGGCATCAATGGCGTCCTGGGCGAGCTTGCGACGAAAGGCAGCGTTCACGGAGGAAGAAACGTAGCATCATGGAGCTAGCTCAGCGATGCTACGTTTCTCAGCCAGGTCCAGCTCGATCGGGCGCCGGGGACCGAGATGTCGATCTTCTCATTACAAGCCGAGGCTTCCGCCGCCCCCTCCGGTAAGGTCCCGAAGCGACATAATTAACAGTTCGCCCCCGCGACCGCTGACACGGCCCGGGGGCATGACCCAAGGAGACACAAGCTCCATGAGTGCCCACCAGGGTAATTCAGCCTGCCGTATCACCGTCGACCCGTCGACCGCCGACGTGCTGCGCATCGAGGCCAAGAAGGTCTTGATGTTCAACCACGACCCCTTCGAGGACTTCATGGACTACGTGCCCACGAAGCAACTCGCGCTGGCCGACGTCTACCGCGACGCGACGGCGGTGATCGACGCGCTGGGTTGGGATCCCGAGATGGTCCCGCACACCGACAGCGTCGAGGTCCCGCTGACTCGCGGCCACATCGAGCAGCTGCACGAGCGCCGCTGCGATCTGCTGGCCACCAACCTCGACCTGCTGACCGACATCGGCGCCGACAACAACGTCAACGCCGCGGTGATGAGCGAGATCTACGCCAACCGCCACAGCGTCGAAGCCCTCAACAAGGTCTTCGACGCCTACAGCGACACGATCACGCCGTAGCCCGTTGCACTTCCGTTGCGGGGTCT
>JBEVLC010000252.1:0-23843 GCA_040509415.1 Baekduia sp.
CGACGTACGCCACCGCCGCGACGGCGAGCGTCGCGACCACGACGAACGCCACCGGCAGCGAGGAGACATCGGCGATCGCGCCGATCGCGCCCGGCGCCGCCAGCCCCGCGCCGTAGGCGACCGTCGCGACCGCGGCGATCCCCTGACCGGCATGGGGCACCGCGCGACCACCCGCGGCGAAGGCGAGCGGGACTACGGTCGCGATCCCGAGGCCGATCAGCGCGAAGCCCGGGATCCCGAGCAGCGGTGTGCGCGCGACGACGATCACCAGCGCGCCGGCGGTGGCGGCCACGGCGCCCGCGCGGACGGTCGCCACCGCCCCGAAGCGCGCGACCACGCGGTCGCCGGTCAGCCGCCCCGTCGCCATCGCCAGCGCGAAGCCCGTGTAGGCCGCGGCCGCGGTAGCCGCGCTCGTCCCCATCACGTCGCGGAGGTAGACCGCGCACCAGTCGGCGCTCGCGCCCTCCGCGAAGACCGCGCAGAAGCCGACGACGCCGATCAGCAGGACGGGGCGCGACGGCCACGCCAGGCGCGGCGGGTCGTGCGCCGGGAGCGCCGCCGGCAGCCGGCTCGCCGCAGCCTGGCCCACCACCGCCAACACCATGGCCATGATCCCGAGATGAACCCGCGCGTCGAGATCGGCGTGGGCGGCGAGCACGCCGATCGCCGATCCGACGATCCCGCCGACGCTCCAAGCCCCGTGCAGCCCAGACATGAGCGGACGCCGCAGCGGCTCCTCCAGCGCCAGCCCTTGGGTGTTCATCGCGAGGTCGGCCATCCCGGCCAGCGCGCCGTAGACCAGCAGCGCGACACACAGCCAGCCGAAGGACGGCGCGAGCGCGGGCAGCGCGAGCGACATGGCGAACGCGGCGATCAGCACGCGCGTGACCGCCCGGCCGCTGAGCCGGTGCACGAGCGCGCCCGTCGCGGGCATCGCCAGCAGCGCGCCCAGCGCCGGCACCAGCAGCGCCAGCCCGAGCGCCCCCGCGCTCAGCCCGAGCCGCTCGCGGATCCACGGGATGCGCGTCGCGAAGCTGCCGTTGACCGCGCCGTGGACGGCGAAGACCGCCACCACCGCGGCGTGACGCCGATCAGCGGTTGCGCGCGCAATCATCCGCTATAGTTGCGAGCGCAACCACCTCGCGCGAAGGTCTCCGACACAGCACCATGATCACCGTATGACCTCCTCCTCCCTCGTCTTCCAGGAGCGTCCCGCCGCCGCGCAGGCCGCCGGACTGCTCGTCCTGCACCACGGTCGCGGCACCGACGAGCACGACCTGCTCGGCCTCGCCGACGTCCTGGACCCCGAGCGCCGGCTGCACGTCGTCACGCCCGGCGGTCCGCTGACGATCCCAGGATGGCCGGGCAAGCACTGGTACATGGTTCCCCGTGTCGGCTATCCCGACCCCGACACGTTCTTCGTGGCACACGCCAAGCTCGCGGAGTTCCACGACGCGTTGTGGGAGCGCACCGGCCTGACGCCCGCGCAAACCGTCTTCGGCGGGTTCTCCATGGGGTCGGTCATGTCCTATGCCTTGGGCCTGGACCCCGCCCGTCCCGCGCCCGCCGGCATCCTCGCGTTCTCGGGTTTCGTCCCGACCGTCGACGGCTGGACGCCCGACGTCGCCGGGCGCGCCGCGGCCGGCCTGCGCGCCTTCATCGCCCACGGGCGCAACGACCAAGTGATGGACATCACCTTCGCCCGCCAAGCGCGCGACCTGCTCGCGACCGGGGGCGTCGAGGTCGAGTACCACGAGTCCGACGCGGCCCACCACATCGACCCCCAGCACGTGCCGGCGGCCGTCAGCTGGCTGGCGCAGACGCTGCCATGACCGGCTGGACGCAGCACGAGGCCGACGCCTGGATCGGGCTGCTGGAGACCCACAAGCGGCTCACCCGCGCGCTGGACGCCGAGCTCGACGCCGCCCATGGGCTCGGACTCAGCACGTTGGAGCTGCTGAGCCGCTTGGCCGCCGCCGGCGACACATGGCCACGGCTGTCGACCCTCGCGCGCGAGGCCGGGCTGAGCCTCTCGCGCGTCTCGCGCCACATCGACGCGCTGGAGCGCCGCGGGCTCGTACGGCGGCGACGGTGCGCGACCGACTCGCGCGCGGTCGAGGCGCACCTGACGGCGGCGGGCACCGCGCTGGTCGCCGAGGCCGAGGCCGCCCACGCCCAAGCGGTCCGCGAGCGCTTCTTCGCCCAGCTCAGCGACGAGGAGGCCGCGACGCTCGCGCGCGTCTTCCGGCGCCTGGCCCCACGGGCGGCCGAGGCGTGCACGGCGGTGGCCGGCGACGGACCGTCCTAGCGCTCCACTCGCACCCGAAGCGCTGCGCGCCATCGCCGCACTGCGCCCGCACCGGCGCCTGGTTTACTGGCGACCATCGTCCCCACCTACGACGCCGTCATCGTCGGCGGCGGCCACAACGGGCTCGTCGCCGCCGCCTACCTCGCGCGGGCCGGCCGTCGCGTGCTGCTGCTCGAGCGGCGTGACGAGCTCGGCGGCGCGGCGGTCTCGGAGGTCGCGTTCCCAGGTGTTGACGCCCGCCTGTCGCGCTACTCCTACCTCGTGAGCCTGCTGCCGCGGGTGATCATCGACGAGCTCGGGCTCCAGGTGAAGCTGGCGCGCCGGCGGGTGTCGTCCTACACGCCGGACCCGCGCGACGATGGGCGGCGCGGCCTGCTGATCGACGCAGGCGACGGCGCCGCGACGCGTGCGTCGTTCGCGCGGGTGACGGGTGGCTTGCGTGAGCTGGCCGCATGGGAGGCGCTGTCCGCGCGCACGGCGCACGTGGCGCGGCGGGTCTTCCCCACGCTGATCGAGCCGCTGCGCTCGCGCGAGGACCTCCGGCGGCTGATCGACGACGAGGACGCGTGGCGGATGCTCTTCGAGGAGCCGCTGGGCGCGACGCTCACACGCGAGTTCGACGATGACTTGGTCGCCGGCGTCGTGCTCACCGACGGGCTGATCGGGACCTTCGCCGCCGCCGACGACCACGACCTCCGTCAGAACCGCTGCTTCCTGTACCACGTGATCGGTGGTGGGACCGGTGACTGGGACGTGCCCGTCGGCGGCATGGGCGCCCTGACGGGCGCACTGGCGGATGCCGCTCGTCTCGCCGGCGCGGAGCTGGTCACCGATGCCGAGGTGGTGGCCATCGACGCCGACGCGACGGCCGTGGTGGTGCGCGGCGCGGGCGGCGCCGAGCGCACGATCGCCGCGGGGCATGTGCTGGTCAACGCGGCACCAGCCGAGCTGGACCGGTTGCTGGGACGCCCGCCGGCCGCGCCGGCCCCCGAAGGCGCGCAGCTGAAGGTCAACCTGTTGTTGTCGCGGTTGCCACGGCTGCGCGATGCGGCGGTCGCGCCCGAGCAGGCCTTCGCGGGCACGTTCCACGTCAACGAGACCGCGACGCAGTTGCAGCGCGCCTACGAGGAGGCGGCGGCCGGTCGCCTCCCAGCCCTGCCGCCGTGCGAGAGCTACTGCCATTCGCTGACCGACCCCACCATCTTGAGCAACGAGCTGCGCGCGGCCGGGGTGCAGACGCTGACGGTGTTCGGGCTGCACATGCCGGCGCGACTGTTCGCGGCCGGCGACGGGTCCGCCGCGCGCGACGCCGCGCTGGCCGCGACGCTGCGCTCACTGGACAGCGTCCTGGCCGAGCCGCTGGACGACGTCCTGCTGCGCGACCCCGGAGGCGCACCATGCCTGGAGGTCCGCACCCCACGCGACCTCGAGCAGGAGCTGCGGATGCCGGGCGGCAACATCTTTCACCGCGACCTCGCGTGGCCGTTTGCCGAGCACGAGGACGAGGTCGGCACGTGGGGCGTGGAGACCGGCGTGGCGCGGGTGCTGCTCTGCGGCGCGGGCGCCCGCCGCGGCGGCGGCGTGTCCGGGATCCCCGGCCGCAACGCGGCGATGGCCGTGCTGGACGGCGCTTAGCCCAGCAGCTCGGCCGCGAGCGCCGGATGCGCGTCGAGCAGCCGCGAGAGCGTGCGGGCGAGCTCGGCGTCGACGAAGACGCCGACGCGATCGCCATCGCGCGTCGGCTCGTTCCACGTGCGCGCGAGGGCCAGGACGTCCGGATCGGCCGTGGCCGCGGCTTCCGGCCCGATGACCCGGTCGCGCAGCGCGCGCCACGCGCCCTCCGAGATCCACAGCGGCTCCAGCAGCGACATACCCCAAGCCTAAGGGAGCGCATCTGCGGCCACACGGGTTGTCACACCGCCCGGCCGATCGGTCATACACCAGGGTAGATGGAGCTGGACCGACTGAGCGACGAGGACCTGCTGGTGCTCGCCCGCGACACGCCGCAGGCGTTCGACGCGTTCTACCGCCGCCACGTGCACGCGGTCCAGGGCTACTTCCGCCGGCGGGTCTTCGAGGTCGATACGGCCTTCGACCTCACGGCCGAGACCTTCGCCTCCGTGCTGCGCGCGGTGCCGCGATACGAGCCCCGTCCAGAGCCGGCGCGCGCATGGCTGTTCGGCATCGCCCGCAACACGCTCCTCGAGGCGCTGCGCCGTGGGCGAGTCGAGGATCGTGCGCGGCGGTCGCTGGCGATGGAGCCGATCGTCCTCGACGAGGCCGATGTGGCGACCCTGGAGCTGTTGGCCGAGACGCCGGCCATCGAGGCGATGGACACGCTGCCCGACGACCAGCGCGCCGCGGTGCTCGCCCATCATGTCGACGGCGAGTCCTACGCCGAGATCGCCACCCGCCTGGAGTGCTCTCAGAGCGTGGTGCGCCAACGCGTCAGCCGTGGGCTACGCACCTTGAGGACCCGACTGGAAGAAGGACGCTGATGCCGCGCGAGACGCCGATCGAGCGGCTGGGCCGCGAGCTACAGGCGGCTGCCGTGCGGCAACTCGCCGCCGAGCCCTCCGTCCCCTCGCACCGACACCGACGATGGCCTGGGCGCACCCTCGCGGCGACGCTCCTTGCGGCCGTCACCGTGACCGGCGCCGCGTCCTGGGCCGCGACGTCGTTGCTGTCGTCAGGCTCACCGGTCCCCTTCCAACGGGGCGCGCCGATCGCCGGCCAGGCTCACGGGGCGCCGATCCCCGGCACCGTGAAGCTGCTGGCCGACGACGTGGCCGACCCGGACGGCGGACCACCCTGGGGGCTGCGCTACTGGGAGACCGACCGCAAGTACGCCTGCGTGCAGGTGGGCCGCGTCGATCGCGGCAAGCTCGGCCAGGTCAGCGGCAAGGTCTTCCACGAGCTGCGCCTCGGCGTCACCCGCGGCATCCTCGGCGGCTGCTTCGCCCTCGACGGCGGTGGTCACGCCTTCACGGCGATCCACACCGACAGCCTGCGTGGCGCCCAGGCCACGGTCTGCCCGGAAGGGTTCATGCCCGGGACCGTGCTCAAGGGGCTGCACGGTCGCAAGGTCCGCTGCCCCGAACCGGAGCGCACCATCGACTTCGGCCTGCTCGGTCCCAACGCGCAGCGCCTGACCTACCGGGCAGGTGGCCGCGAGCGCACCGTGGCGCCGCTGGGCGGCGTCGGCGCCTACCTCGTCGTGCAGCGACGCATCAAGCCGGTCACGCGCGAGTACGGCTTTCACCATCGCGACCCCAAGCTCAACCTGCGCGGGCCCGCCGAGCCCTACCTTGCCCTGACGCCCGCCTCCCAGGTCATGCAGCGCATCACCTACAAGAACGGCACATGCGTCGTGCGCATCACGACGTCGCCCTACGGCTCGTGCAACGTGCAGGCAGGCTTCGTCCCGATCCCACAGCCGCGCGTCGCCGACGTCCGGACGCCGGTCCGCGCCTTCGCAGCCCCCGATGGCCGCGGGATCCGCGTGCGCTTCCGCGCGCGCCAGGCGGTCATCGACGGTCGCAGCGGCTACGACATCGAGCTACGCCCGGTGGGCAGCCGGAACGTCCTGACCCAGACCTACGCGCACAACGTCAAGGCCGGAGATCTCGTCCACACGACGATCGACCTCCCCCTTCCCAGGCGGGCGGCCTACACGATCGTCGTGCGCTACCGCATGGTCAGACCACGCCCAGGCCCCTACGCAACCCTCGCGTACCCGGGGTTGCTCGTGGGGCGAGCGCGGGTCGACATGCGCTGACGCTGCGTGGCCCCTGGTCGTGGTGCCGGGCTACTCGACCGACAGGGCGTGGCGCGGCGCCCTGAGCTGCGGCACCCGGTTGAACCGGCTCATCGTGATGTCTGCGGCCGAGGTCTTGCTGTCCGGATCATCGCAACGCCTGTCGAGCTTGCCCCCGGCCTTGCGCGGCCCGGTCTGGACGTCGCGCACCGGCAGGACAGGGCCGTCAGCGGCGATATACAGCAGACCCGGCGTAGCACCGGGCCGATCGCCCTTCGCCTCGACCACGATCACCCTGCGGCCGCCGAGCGTCGACACGCCGTTGTTGGTCAACGTGCCGGTTCGGCCCGCCAGACACCGCGCCAGGTTCTTGGGCGCCAGGATGCTCAGCACCGACCGGACGCTCCCTCGGACCGACCCCGGCACCTTGACCCAGCGGCCCGCGAGCTTGGCGATGAGCTCCGGATCCTTGCCGCCAGCAGATCGCCAGTACACCGCGTTGGCCTTCATGTAGGTGCTGTTCGGCAGCAGGATCATGCGGACCGTCGCCTTGCCCTGCGTAACGCCGATGCTCGCCGAGCCCGACGCGAAGACGTCCCCAGACATTTGGGTCACACCACTCGGATCGGTCATGCGACCGGCGAAGTGCAAGCTGTTGACCTTGCCGAGATCGCGCTTCATGTCGGACAAGATCGCCTGCGGTGACTTGCTCGCCTCGCCGCCACCGGCATTGGTCGGTGCGGCCACGGCCATCAATGTAGAGAGCCCGATCGACACGGTTACGAGACTTGATCGAAGACGAGACATGTCCAACATCCTGCCACGCCTCGCGCGAGGATGCAGGCACGGCCTTCGGTCCGATGACGGACATCTCTGAAAATCCTCGCTTGCTCAGCATGCCGGCCGCTAACGTCCATCCGAATGAGCACCCGCGCCAGGACGGATCCTGACCACCTGCGACAGGTCTTGGAGGCAATCGAGGCCGAGGCGCCGCACACCGCCCACGAGGACGATCCAGCACCGGTCAAGCTCCTGAAGCGGATCGTGCCCCACGGCGCGCGCACGCCGTTGCGCGAGCTGGTCACGACGGCGATGCGGCCGCGTGCCGAACGCCAGGCGCAGCAGCTCGTCGCGTCCGGGCAACCGATCCGGCTCAACATCGGCTCGGGCTTCAAGCCGATCGCGGGCTGGACCAACATGGACCTCGCCGGTGCATCGGTGGACCTCACCTGGAACCTCAAGCGCGGCATCCCTTTCCCAGACGCCACGGTCACGGCGATCTACAGCGAGCACCTCTACGAGCACCTGCCGATCGGCGCGGGCCTCGCCGTCGCACGCGACGCGGTCCGTGCGCTGCGCCCCGGCGGCGTCTTCCGCGTCGCCGTCCCCGACGCGGGTCTCCTGCTGCGCTCCTACGCGGGCACCGACGACGAGGAATGGGCCCTCTCCCGCCCGACGCGCATGCAGTCCGTCATGTCGTTGTTCTACGAGAACGGCCACACCACGATGTACGACGAGCAGCTGCTGACCGCGCTCTGCGAGCTCGCCGGTCTCACCGACGTCACCGCGCGCCAGTTCGGCGAGTCAGCGATCGACGGCCCGGCACCCGACAGCGAACACCGCCGCTCGGGGACGCTGTACGTCGAGGGCGTCAAGCCGGCGAGCGCGAGCGCAGCTGAGAATTTGTAGCGTAAGAAGCGAGATTCCGGCTGCCCGAGGCGGTCGTCCGCCCTTGTCCGGGCCACGTGATTGCATACCTGGACCTAGTGCAGACGACTTTCGAACTTGACCTGCCTCCCGCCCCGGAGTCCACGGCCGATCTCCTCGGGCGAACCTTCCGCGAAACGCGGCAGAATGCGTTCCACCGGTGGTACTCATACGTCGAGGGCTTCTCTGCGGACTACATCGTGGCGACCCTCGCTGAGTTCGGAGACTCGCCTGCGTCGCTGTACGACCCGTTCGGAGGCTCAGGGACCGCTCTGGTCGAGGCTGCGAGACGCGGGATCCCGAGCTACTTCGCCGAGGCGAACCCGTTCATGGCGTTCGTGTGCGAAGCGAAGATCAATTCTGCTGGCTGGGCCGCAGAACATCTCAGCACCGCCGTTGATCTCCTCGGCGAATATTCGCGAGACATCGCAAGTCCCGCGTTTGCACGGGCGGCCGAACGAGTCGACCTCGCGGCATATTCCGAATCGCTCGTCCGGCGAGACTTCTTCGAGCATTCGCACCTACGACAACTGATCCTCGCGCTCGAAGTGGCCAGAGAGCTCGGAGAGACGGAGGAGCACGCCGGCCGTCTCGCCACCCTGGCATGCGCCGCCAACATCGTCGATGCGTCGAACATGACCCGTCGGGCTGACCTCCGGCGACGTAAGCCCGGCGAGTACAAGACCCGTGTCGTCGACGTCTGCTCTGGCGTGACGAACTCGATCGCGGCGATGCTCGAGGATCTCGCAGAAGTCGGCACCTGGGAAAGAACCATCCAGGCAGCCACCGACTGTCGTGATATCGCCGACTCCTACGATCAAGCGTTCGAGGTTGCCGTCACCTCACCGCCGTACCTCAACGGCACCAACTACGTACGGAATACGAAGCTCGAGCTATTCCTGCTGGGGTTTGTCGACACTGAGGACGAGTTGGGGCCGCTACGTCACGCAGGCGTCACGGGCGGCATCACGCAGGCCGCGACCTCAAGGGAGATCCGGAACCGCATCCCTGAGGTCGAGGTGGTCGCCACGGCTCTCGATAAAGCCGCCCGGGATATGCGTATCCCGCACCTGGTACGCGCCTACTTCTCGGACATGCTCGAGGCGCTACGGGCGGTGTTTCGGTCGCTGGTCGATGGCGGGGTTTTCGTGCTCGACATCGGCGATTCGAAGTTCTACGGCGTTCATGTGCCGACCGATCGACTCATCGCGCAGTTGGCGGAAGAGGTTGGGTTCGTCATCGAGGAAGACCGCGTCATCGCACGCCGTGTCTCACGCGACAAGTCGCCGCTCGTCCAGGTGGATTTCGTCCTTCGCAAGCCACGGTGAGCGTCACCAGCGCCGGGCCGTGGGAGTTGGCGAAGGGGCTCGAGTCGTTCGGCGCGGATCTGCCGCACACCCGGCCGCCCTATTCGGCCCGCAACTGGGGCCATCCGCTGCACTCCCTGTGCTCCTATCAGGGAAAGCTCAAGCCTTCCTTGGTCGCGAAGTTGCTGGAGTTGGCGTTGCCGCGCGACGCGAGCGTGTTGGATCCGCTCGGCGGCGTCGGCACGGTTGCCTTCGAAGCCGCGATGACCGGTCGCCGAGCATGGAGCAACGACCTCAGCCCCTTTCCGTACCTTGTCGCTACGGGCAAGCTTGCTCCGCCGACGCTTGAGGAAGCCGATGCAGCGATCTCAGCGTTCGCCCTCGAGCTTGCTGAGGTGAGTTTGACCGAGCGGGACTGGGCCGAGGCCGACTTCGGGCTGAACGCGACCGTCCGCGACTACTTTCACGAGACAACGCTCGAAGACGTGCTACGAGCGCGCAAGCTGCTCAGCGGTGAGCACGAAGTGACGCCAACGCGCGCCTTCATCTGGGCGTGTCTGCTCCACGTGCTGCACGGCAATCGGCCTTATGCGCTCTCACGGACGTCGCACCCAATCACGCCGTTCAGTCCCCGTGGCCCGTTCGTCGAGAAGGACCTGGTCGGCAGCGTGCGCGACAAGGCACGACGTGCGCTAGAGCTGCCGCTACCAGCCGAGTTTTGCCCTGCGGTCTCGCTGCGTGGCGACTTTCGCACGCTGCCGGCGCGTCTCGACGACCAGGTCGACGCGATCGTGACATCGCCGCCGTTCATTGGCATGCGATTTGACCGACCCAATTGGCTGCGCCTCTGGTTCTGCGGTTGGGAAGCCTCCACCTTCCACGAAACCAAGACCGCAGGCTTCCTCGAGCGCCAGCAGACCAAAGATCGCGAGTGCTACCGAGACTTCTTCCGCGTAAGCGCGGAGCTGCTTCCGTCAGGGGGCATTCTCATCGCGCACGTAGGCGCGGGTCCGCGAGGTGATCTCGCCGCGGACCTCCTGCGCCTCGCACCGGCGGAGTTCACCCTTGAGGCCGATGTCGTCGAGGAAGTGGCGCACATCGAACGCCACGGTATCTCCGATAAGCGCCGTACGCCGAGGCAGCACCTACTCGGGTTCGTCCGTCGCTGACGCAGGCATGGCCGTCAGGGCGTGTTGAAGCGTCGCGAGCACATCTGGGTCCTGGTCGGCGAGCACAGCGAAGAGATCCGGCCCCGAATGCTCAAGCACTCTGCGCTGGATGGACCGGAACAGTCGCGGATCCCACTCCTCGGCGAAGCTCGCGAGGTCGCCGAGAATCCGATCCAGCTCAAGCTGGTTGATCGACTTGCTCTGGAGTTCATGCAGCGACAGGCCGGTGATGTCGCTGAGCCGCGCTAGCTGTTGATCGTCATAGAAATCAACTGGGAATTGATGGCGCTTCAGGTTGTTGCATTCCGGGCACAGGGCCGTGGCGTGCTCGTCGAGGGGCCAGAGATATGCGAGGGGTCGGGTGTGATCGAGGTCCATTTCGCTCGGCGAAGCGAGGTCCTTCGCGCATCGGAAGCATTTCCGGTCGAAGCGTTCCCAGATGAAGTCCTTCAGTCCGATGCCCTTGTCCTGCTTGAACCGCTCCAATACAGCGGGCTCGCGAAGGAGCAGCTTCCGCTCTCGCGTCAAGACCGAAGATTCGTTGAGCTGTGATGTCGTGCGAATTGGGTTGAGCAGGCGGTTAATCCGCCACTTCTTGCAGGCTCGACACTCGTTCTGGTGCTTCGTGGACTTATCGGAGTGGGCATGGAAAGCGAGCTTGCCGGGCCTGTCGACTTCCGTGGGCAACCACCGTCCATCGAATGAGCACTTCTTCTCGGTGAGGGTGCTGCCAGGTAGGTGCTTGAGACCCTTTGATTGGGCGCGGATCGCAAGTGCCCAAGGTGCGGCATGGCTGAGGTAGAACCCCTCCGGCACGAGGTGGGAGCCTCTGAGCTCCGCGAGTGTTGGATCCAGCGCCTCAACGCGTTCCGGTAGCTGGGGCCGCCCCGCGTCGAGCCCCCACACCTCGAGCGCGGCAGCGCCCTGCCACATCAAGCGGAAGGCGAAGTGCTCGATGAGCCCGCGGGCCTCGGCGATCACACCGACGCGGGTCCATGTGTCTTGTACCCGTACTCGATGCTCGACCACCGCGTGGCCTTGGTCCAGGATGACGAGCTCCACGTCCAGCGGAATCTCGGACCTGAAGTAGCCACCTGCACAGATGAAAGGGGATGTTCCATCGGCAAGATCCTCAAATTCGAGATACCGGAACGTCGCGCCCGCGGCACTGGAGCACAGAGCGACCGTCTCGCACCCACGCAACTGCTGATAGTCCCGCCTCGAGGCATAGGCGTCGTCGCGGGAGTTGACCATTTGGCGGCGGCGAGACACGTCCAGCAGGATACGTAGGGCTCGCCATCACAATGGGCCCTAGACGGAACGAACCCCGACTCCTTGGTGGGGAGCCGGGGTTCGACCTTCACGCATCAGGTGGAGACGGTGGGAATTGAACCCACGTCCGCAATCGCGTACGAACGGCTTCTACGAGCGTAGTCGGCACTCTGATCTCGTCTCCCGATCGCCTTGCCGACGGGGTGGCGGGAGACCAGCCCCCTGAAGATGTCCCCGGATTGACAGGGGCGTATCGCCCCGGGTAAGCCGACATGTTGATTCCGAACACCCAGCGGCCGGCAGGCCGGGGCCGAAACCTCACCTACCTAGTCGAAGACTAAGCGGCGAGGGCGTACTCGTGAGAGTCCGCACATATGGTTTTCCCGGTGTTTTACGAGGCCTCCGGGACCTCGGCTCGCGACCATCCGTACGGAACCGACCACGTCGAAGCCTGTCGTCCCCGTGTGGATGTGTCGCTCACGAGTGTAGCCGGACGCCCAAGACGCGGACCCGCTTGCGCGTCGCAGGGTGCATGCGGTCCGGGCGATCGCTCATCCCGAGCTTCGCGCAGACCCGCAGCGAGCGACCGTTGCCCGGATCGACGATCGAGAGGATCTCCTCGATCCCGTGCTCCTCGAAGCCGTACGCGACTGCCGCCCGCGCCGCTTCGGTCGCGTAGCCCCGCCCCCATGCCTCGCGCGCCAGCCGCCAACCGACCTCGACGGCCGGCAGGACCGACGGCAGGAACATCGGCACGGTCAGCCCGCAGAAGCCGAGCAGCCGCTCGTCGGGGTCATCGCGCGCGTGCAGCGCCCAGAGCCCGAAGCCGCGTTCCTCCCACTCGCGCTCGAAGCGCGTGATCAACTCATCGCTCAGGGCGGGATCGAGCATCGCGCCCGTCCCGATGAAGCGCATGACCTCGGGATCGGCGTTGATCGCGGCGAAGGGCTCGCGGTCCTCCACGCGCCAGCGGCGCAGAGCCAGGCGATCGGTATGACGGGACGTCATCGACGAAGGATCTCCCGAACGCAAGACCACAAGCACGCGAGGTCCCGCAACGTCGGCGCAATATCGTGGGGGTATGACCACGACCGCACCCGAGAGCGTCGCCTGGGACCTCGAGCCGCTCGTCGACGGCGAGGGCGAGGCCGGCGCCGACCGCCTGCTCGCCGAGGCCGACCGCCGCGCCACCGCGTTCTCCCAACAGCACGCCGGCAAGGTCGCCGAGCTCGACGGGCCCGGCCTCGCCGCCGCCGTCGGGGAGCTGGGCGACATCTCCGAGCTCGTCGGCCGTGCCGGCTCCTACGCGATGCTGCGCTTCTCCATCGACACCGCCGACCCCGCCAACGGCGCGCTGCTGCAGCGCGTCCAAGAGCGCGGTACGGCGATCGAGACCCAGCTGCTGTTCTTCGACCTCGAGTGGGCCGCGCTCAGCGACGAGCGCGCCGAGGCGCTGCTGGCTGCCGACGGCCTGGACCGCGCGCGTCACCACCTGCGCACCGCACGCCGCTACCGCCCGCACCTCCTCACCGAGGCCGAGGAGAAGATCATGGCCGAGAAGTCGGTCAGCGGCAGCGACGCGTGGTCGCGCCTCTTCTCCGAGGTCACGAGCGCGATCACGGTGGAGCTCGACGGCGAGGACGAGCCCGTCGCGCTGGACGTCGCGCTCTCGCGCCTGATGTCCCCGGACCGCGCGCTGCGCGCCCACGTCGCCGAGCGCGTGAGCGCGGCGCTGGAGCCGACGCTGCGCATCCGCGGCTACATCTTCAACACGCTGATGTCCGACAAGGCCACCGACGACCGCCTGCGCGCCTACCCGTCGTGGATCTCGTCGCGCAACCTCGCCAACGAGGCCAGCGACGAGTCGGTCGCGGCGCTGGTCGAGGCGGTCCGCGAGGCCTATGAGATCCCGCGCCGCTGGTATCGCCTCAAGGCGCGCCTGCTCGGCGTCGACCGCCTCGCCGACTACGACCGCATGGCCTCGGTCGGCGTCGAGGAGGAGAAGTCCTACGGGTGGGACGAGGCCAAGTCCATCGTGTTGGACTCCTTCGGCGACTTCTCCGACGTGCTGGCCGACGGCGCCCGCCGCTTCTTCGACGAGGAGTGGATCGACGCGCCCGTCCGCCCCGCCAAGCGCGGCGGCGCGTTCTGCGCCTACACCGTCCCGAGCGTCCACCCCTATGTGATGCTCAACTACACCGCGCAGCGCCGCGACGTGCTCACGCTCGCCCACGAGCTGGGCCATGGCCTGCACGCCTACCTCGCCCAGGACCGCGGCGTCTTCGAGCAGCACACGCCGCTGACGCTGGCCGAGACCGCGTCGGTCTTCGGCGAGACGCTCGTCTTCGCACGGCTGCTCGACGCGGCGCAGACGCCGGAGTCGCGGCTGGCGCTGCTGGCCGAGAACATCGAGGGCTCGATCGCCACCGTCTTCCGGCAGGTCGCGATGAACCAGTTCGAGGACCTCGTCCACACCGCGCGGCGCACCGAGGGCGAGCTGAGCGTCGACCGCATCAGCGAGCTGTGGAAGCAGTCCCAGGAGGAGCTGCTGGGCGACGCCGTCGAGGTCACCGACGGCTACAAGACGTGGTGGTCCTACGTCCCCCACTTCATCGGCAGCCCGGGCTACGTGTACGCCTACGCCTACGGCCAGCTGCTGGCGCTGAGCGTCTACGGCAAGTACCTCGCCGAGGGCGAGAGCTTCGTGCCCAAGTACCTCGAGCTCCTGAGCGCCGGCGGGTCGCGGTCGCCCGAGGAGCTGGCGGCGATCGCCGGCCTCGACCTCGCCGACCCGGGCTTCTGGCGCGCCGGCCTGGACCTCGTCAAGGCCCAGCTGGAGCAGGCCGAGGCGGCCGCCGAAGAGGTCCTCGCTGGACGCGACTAGGGCTCGACCTACACTCAGAACGTGACCGACGACCGCTGGCTTCCGCCCAGCGCCCCCGCCTCCGATCCACCGGTGACGACCAACGCCCCCGCGTCGCCGGAGGGTGTGGGCCCTGCCCAGGCCTCGCCGCGCGCATGGCTCGGCCGGCTGGGACCCATCGCCGTCGCGATCTTCGCGTTCTTCGGCAAGATCAAGCTCGTCCTGATCGCGCTGACCAAGATCAAGTTCTTGGTCACCGCGAGCTCGATGGCGGTCTCGATCGTGGCCTACGGGTCGATCTGGGGCTGGAAGTTCGGCGTCGGCTTCGTCCTGTTGCTGCTCGTGCACGAGTACGGCCACGTGATCCAGCTAAAGCGAGAAGGCGTCAAGGACGTCAGCGCACCGCTGTTCATCCCGTTCCTCGGCGCGGTGATCTGGGCCAAGTCGCTCGGCGGCGACGCGGCGGCCGAGGCGCGGACCGGCCTCGCGGGGCCGATCCTGGGCTCGATCGGCGCGCTGGCCTGCCTGGTCGTCTACGCCTTGACCGGCGAGGACTTCTGGCGCGCGCTGGCCTACACGGGGTTCTTCCTCAACCTGTTCAACCTGCTGCCGATCAGCCCGCTGGACGGTGGCCGTGCGGCGGCGGCGCTGAGCCCCTGGGTCTGGCTGCTCGGCGTCTTCGGCATGGTCCTGCTGGTCCTGACGATCCCGAACCCGATCATCATCCTGATCGCGGTGGTCTCGATCTACCAGACCTACAACCGCTTCAAGCAGTTCCGCTCAGCGGATCCGGCCGTCCGCGAGTACTACGCGATCGAGCGCCGGCAGCGGATCATGATCGGCGCGACCTACCTCTTGCTGATCGTGGCGCTCGCGGGTGCGATGTCGGCGACCCATCTCGAACGCACGTTGTAGGACTAGCGTCCGACGTCGCGCAGGGCGCGCTGGACGTCGCGCTCCTGGTCCTTGCGCTTCAGCGACTCGCGCTTGTCGAAGCGGTCCTTGCCCTTGGCCAGCGCGATCTCGACCTTGGCGCGCGAATCCTTGAAGTACAGGCGCGTCGGGACGAGCGTCAGGCCGCGCTCGATCGTGCGGCCGGAGATGGCGTCGATCTCGCGGCGGTTGAGCAGCAGCTTGCGTGGACGCTCGGGCTCGTGGTTGTCGCGCGACGCCGGAGCGTAAGGCGGGATGTGCACGTTGTAGAGCCAGATCTCGCCGTCACGGATCGAGGCGAAGCCGTCCTTGAGCTGAGCGCCGGACTCGCGCAGGGCCTTGACCTCGGTTCCCTGCAGCACGAGACCCGCCTCGTACTTGTCGAGGAACTCGTACTTGTGCGACGCCGTGCGATTGCTCGCGACGTCACCCGGTGCCACCTTGCGCTTCTTGCCCTTGGCCATGCGCCATCGAGTCTAGGTGGTGCTCGCAGAACGGGACCAGCTCGGCTGCGACGCCAGCCGGGTCGGTCGTGTGCGGCACGTGGCCGCTGTCGAAGACCACCAGGCGCGCGTTCGGGATCAGCTCGGCCACGCGACGGCCGAGCTTCAGTCCGATGACGGGGTCGTGGCGGCCCCAGAGCACGAGCGTCGGGGCCGTGATCGCCTTGGCCTCGGTGCGCAGGTCGTGCTCAGGCGAGGCGAAGCTGCGCCACAGCTCGGTGACAGCGCGCAGGCCCGGATCCTGGCGGGTCGTGGCGACGCCGGTGTCGCGGGCACGGCGATCGGCGTCGGTGCGGGCCCGCATGTAGCGGGCCGAGAAGGCGGGGTAGATCCGGCGCAAGAACCACGGCTGGGCCATCAGCGCGCAGAAGGCGCGCACGTGCGGTGGGCGGCCGCCGAATCCGCCGCCGTCGATCACGACCAGGCCACGGACGAGCTCGGGCCGGCGGGCGGCCAGACGCGCTGCCGCGAAGCCGCCAACCGAGTTGCCGACGACAATCGCACCCTCGGGCGCGAGCCGCTCCACGACCTCCTCGGCGATGTCGGCGAAGCGCATCGCGGTCGCCGGCCCGTCGCCAAGCGGGGACGCGCCGTGGCCCGGCCAGTCGAGCGCGATCGTGCGCACGCCGTCGGGCAGCAGCGCGCGCAGCTCGTCGAAGTCGTGGTGGTCGTGGGCGCCACTTGGCAGCAGGACGATCGTGGGGCCGGCGCCGCGCTCGTCGTAGGCGACGGGACCAGAGGCGGTATCGAGAAAGTCCATGGCGCCGGAGCATGACCGACCGGTCAGTCGCTGTCAATGACCGATCGGTCATGCACGGCAAACAAGATGGGTGCAGGCTACGGGACGGCGGTGACCGCTCGGTCATGTAGGCTCAAGCGGTGCCTGTCGCCACCGCCCACCCCACCGCCGAGACGCTGCTGGACGCCGGCGTCGCCGTGGCTGAGCGATACGGCCTCGCTGGGCTGAGCGTCAACCGCGTCGTAGCCGAGGCCGGGCTGGCCAAGGGCACGTTCTACGTGCACTTCGCCGACCGCGACGCGTTCGTCGACGCGCTGCACGCGCGCTTTCACGCTGAAGTCGACGCGGCGGTCGGGGCGGCGGTCGCCGATGTCCCCGCCGGGCCCGAGCGGCTCATCCGCGGCGCCGAGGCCTACCTCGACGTCTGCCTCCGCGACCGTGCCGTCAAGGCGTTGGCGCTGGAGGCCCGCACCGACCCCGCTCTCTCCGCGCTGATGGCCACCCGCCACGAGCGCTTCGCCGCCGTCGCCGTCCCGAGCTTCAAGGCGATGGGCTGGCCGGACGCCACCGCCGCCGCGCAGCTGCTCGCCGCGATGACCGCCGAGATCGCCGTGCGCGAGCTCGACGCGGGACGGCGCCTGCCGGCGGCGCGGCGCGCGCTGCGCCACTACCTGGATCCGGGTCGCTAGGCGGGCGTCGGCGGAGCGGTGTCGAGCTCGACGCGCCCACGCGGCGCCTCGATCTTGCGCACGACCACCCGCACGACATCGCCGATCCGCATCGTCGCGCCCGAGTCCTCGCCGATCAGGATCGTGCCGACCTCGTTGAGCTCCCACCAGTCGCCGCGCAGGCGGCGCGCTGGCAGGAAGCCCTCATAGCCGTCGCCGAAGACCACGAACGCGCCAGCGCCGACCAACCCCACGATCTCGCCATCGAAGGCCGCCGGCAGTCGGCCCTCGAACAGCTCGCGCTCCAGCAGGAAGGCGCGGGCGACGTCGTCGGCCGCCCGCTCGATCTGCATGGCGTCGCGCTCGCGGCCCGACGTCCACTCGGCCGCCTCCTCGAGCGTGCTCGCCCGCGGCGGCTCCTCCCCAGCCCCGACGGCGCTCAGCAGCGCGCGGTGGCAGACGAGATCGGGATAGCGGCGGATCGGCGAGGTGAAGTGCGCGTACGCCGCCGAGTGCAACCCGGCGTGGCCCTTGTTCTCCGGCGAGTACTTGGCCTGCTTGAGCGACCGCAGCACGAGCGACGTCAGACCCAGCCGGCCCTTGCCACCACGGCGCCGAACCTCGGCGGCCACCAGCTGCGACGCGGCCGCGATGATGCCCGCCGCATCGCCGGGGGCGATGTTCTCCGGTGCCGGCGGCGTCGGCACGCCCAGCGACTCGAGCTGCTCCAAGAGCCGCTCGGCGGCGGTGGGCTCCGGCCGCTCGTGGATCCGGTAGAGCGCCGGGACGTCGCGCTCTGACAGCAACCGCGCGACCGCCTCGTTGGCGGCGATCATCAGGTGCTCGATCAACTGATGGGACTCGGTCTGCACCGACCCCACCGACGAAGCCACGTGGCCGGCCCGGTCGAAGGCGAACTCCGGCTCGACCGACTCGACTGCCAGCGCACCCGCGGCGTCGCGGCGCTTGCGCAGCGCGGCCGACGCGGCACGCGCGGCGGCCAGCGACGACGCCCACGGCTCCGCGGCCTCCTCCTCACCCGCGAAGATCCGGTCGACGCGGTCGTAGTCGAGCCGCTCGTCGCTGCGGATCCGTGAGCGGTAGAAGGCGCTGCGCACCACGTCTGCCCCATCGAGCTCCAGCTCGACCGTCACGGCCAGCCGCTCCTGGCCCGGAACCAGGGAACAGGCGCCGGCCGACAGCGTCTCGGGCAGCATCGGCTCGACCGCGCCCGGCACGTAGACCGACGTCGCGCGCCGGTAGGCCTCGCGGTCGACCGGCGACCCCGGCCGCACGAACGCGCTCACGTCGGCGATGTGCACCCAGATGCGCCACGCGTCCTCACCGCGGACTTCCGCGCTGATCGCGTCGTCGAAGTCGCGCGCCGAGGACGGGTCGATCGTGAACGTCGCCAGCCCCCGCAGGTCGCGCCGGGCCGCCGCGGCGGGGTCCTGGTCCTCGACGCGCTCCACCGCCTCCTTGGCCGCCCGCTCGACGCCCGGCGGGAACGCGCGACGCAGCCCGCGGTCGTGCATCAGCGCCTCGATCACGTCGCGCGCGACATCGGGCTTGCCGATGACCCGCGCGATCTTCGCGTGGCCCTTGGCCCGGCCTCCGGTGCGGACGAGCACGAGTTGTCCCGGCCGCCCGTTGCGCCCCGGATCGACCGCGATGCCTTGGCGCCCGCGTGTGTCGAAGAACGGCTCGGCAACCACCAACCGCCCGCGCTTGGCGAGGACGCCGACGGTGAACCGCTCGCCGCTGCCGTCGGCGCCCGCGCTTCCCGACACGCGTGGCGGACGCCGCCCGTGCCGCGGGCCTCCCCGCGGGCTCATGTCTTGCCGGCCAGCACGTCAAGCGTCCGACCCCGAGTCATCGTTCCTTCCCAGCCAGGACGCTCAGCGCCTTGTCGAGCCCCTCGTCGACCTTCGGCGTCTTGGGATCGTCGCTGGCCGCGACATCCGGCGTCAGGCCGCTGCCCGTCGAAACGCCCGCGCCACCGAGGTTGCGCCCCGACGGCAGGAAGTACTGCCCCGCGGTGATGTCCAGCGCACCGCCGTTGGAGAGCTCCAGGACCTCCTGGAAGACGCCCTTGCCGAACGTGCGCGTGCCGACGAGCGTCGCCCGCTTGCGGTCCTGCAGCGCGCCCGCGACGATCTCGGCCGCGCTGGCGCTGTTGCGATCGACCAGGACGACGAGCGGGATCTTGGGCGCGACCGGATCGCCGACCGCGCTGAGCGTCTTGGACGGCACGGCGCGCCCCTTGGTCGTGACGATCTTGCCGTCCGACAAGAAGGCACTGGCGACCAGCTGCGCCTCGGTGACCAGGCCGCCCGGGTTGCTGCGCAGATCGAAGACGATGCCCTTGGCCCCGCCCTTGATCGCCTTGCGCAGCGCACCGTTGACCTCGCCGTGCGCGCCGGAGGAGAACTGGTCGAGGCGGACCACGCCGTACTTCTTGCCCTTGATCGTCCGCAGCGACGAGGTGACCGCCGGGACCGAGATCGTGTCACGCCGCAGCGTGACCTGACGGCGCTTGCCGTCGCGCTGCACCGTCAGGTTGACGTCGGTCCCGATGCGGCCCTGGATCAGCGCGATCGACGCATCGCTGGTCTTGCCCTTCAAGGGCCGGCTGTTGACCGCGACGATGATGTCGCCGGCGGCGAGCTTGGCCTCCTTGGCCGGTGATCCGTCATAGACCTCGACGACCCGCAGACCGCTGTTGTGGCGGACGACCTGCACGCCGATCCCCGCGAACTCGCCGCTCTGCTGGAGCTGGAACTTGGCGTAGGACTTGGGATCGAAGTAGTTGGAGAACCGATCGTCGAGCGAGCTGACGATCCCGGCGATCGCCTTGTTGGCGAGCTCCTTCTTGGGGATCTTGCGGTAGTACGTGTCGTTGACGGTGTCGATCGCCTCGTTGACGACGCGCGTGTCCTGATCGCCGACCAGCGGGTCGCGCAGGAAGCCGGGCAGGCCGGACGGATGGGCGCCCAGGTAGATCCCGGCGCAGAGCAGGATCAAGCAGAGGACCAGGGAGGCGAGGGCGCGGCGGATCATGTGCCAGACAGGCTAGTGCCGCAATGCGCTGAGGCTGTCACCGCAGATGCTCGACCAGCAACGCGTTGACGCGCTCGGGCTCGTCGTGCTGGACCCAGTGGCTGGCATCCGGCAACCGCTCCACGCGCACGTCGGGCACCAGGCGCGGATCGGGGTCGGCCATCTTGGCCATGAGGTGGCTGTCCTGCTCGCCCCAGATGACGAGCGTCGGCGCCGAGATCGGGGTGAACAGCGCCTTGGCGCGACGCGGCGACTGCCGCAGCGCGGCGCGGTAGTAGTTGATCGGCCCGCGCAGCCCGTCGGGACCCATCAACGCCTCCTCGGAGCGGGCGATGTCCTCGGCGGTGTAGGCGCCGGGACGCGCCTCCTCGGCGAGGCGCTCCAGCACGCGCCGCCCACCGCGGCGCAGCAGGCGCTCGGGCAGCCACGGGATCTGGAAGAAGAACATGTACCAGCTGCGCCGCAGCTGCCCCAGCGACGTGCGCAGCGTGTGCAGCATCCGCTCCGGGTGAGGCACGTTGAGGATGCCGAGGCGATCGACGCGCTCGGGGTGAAACGTCGCGACGCCCCAGGCCACAGCCGCACCCCAGTCATGGCCGATGACGTGCGCGCGCTCCTCGCCGAGCGCCACGATCAGCTCGGCGACGTCGGCCGCCAGGATCTCCATGCGGTAGTCCTGCCAGCGCGGCGGCTTGCCCGACTGCGCGTAGCCGCGCATGTCGACGGCCACGACGCGAAAGCCGGCATCCACGAGCGCGGGGATCTGCTGTCGCCACGTCCACCAGAACTCCGGGAAGCCGTGCAGGAGGACGACGAGCGGCCCCGCTCCCGCCTCGACGTAGTGCAGCCGCACGCCGTTGACGGTGGCAAACCGGTCCTGGAGCTCCATGCCGGCAGCCTATGTGTCGAGGGCCACTACACGCGGAGGAACTTGCGCAGCGAAAGGCTCGAGCCCACCGCGCTCACGCCGACGCTGGCCACCAGCAGCACGATCGCCAGCAGCGCGAAGCCGATCGTCTGCGGCGCGGCGATCAGCGCGAAGTCCGACGCCAGCGGGTCGAGGAACGCGACCTTGCCGATGCCGAGCAGGAGCACGGCGACGATCCCGCCGAGCGCGCCGAGGACGATGCCCTCGATCACGAACGGCCAGCGGATGAAGGAGTCGGTCGCGCCCACGAGCTTCATGACCTCGACCTCGCGCCGGCGCGAGAACAGGCTCAACCTGATGGTGTTGGAGATCAGCAGGATCGAGGCGATGACCAGCAGGATCGCCAGACCGCCCATGGCAAGCTTGACCACGCGCGTGGCGGTGAGGATCTTGGTGGTCTCGTCCTTGCGGTTCTTGACCTGGTCGATCGCGCCGTCGATCGGCACGCGCCCGCCAGCCGCTGCCGTGGGCGCCAGCACGTTGCGCAAGGCGATGATGTTGTCGGGCTTGTCGGGCGTGACGCGGAAGGTGTCGGGCAGCGGGTTGCTCCCGAGCAGCTCATAGGCCTCGGGGTTGCGCTTCTTCTCCTGCGCGTAGGCCTGGGCCTTGGACACGTACTGGACCTTGCCGACGTGGTCGGTGCGAGCGAGCAGCGCCTGCACGCGGCTGACGTCCTGCTTGGTCGCGTCCTTCTTGAGGTAGACGTCGACGAGCACGCGGCCGCGCACCTCGTTGGCCGCGCCGGTCGTCGCCTGGACGACCGGGATGAAGACGCCGAGCACGAGCACGGTGACGAGCACCGAGGCCATGGCGGCGAAGGACGGGATCGCGTTCCGCGAGATCGAGCGGAACGCCTCCTTGACGAAGAAGGCGGGCTTCATGGTGGACTACTCGCTCGGGAAGATGTCGTCGAAGTCAGCAGCGTCGGCCTCGCGCTGGGTCCGCGCACGCCGCGGCTCCGGCGCCGGCTCGCGCAGCAGGGCGCCGAACTCGGCGGTGTTGATGTCGGTCGGCGCGTCGTAGCCGGCGTTGTGCTCGTCGCGGACGAGGCGGCCCTGGTGGAGCTCCAGCACGCGGCGGCGCATGCGGTCGACCATCGTCGCGTCGTGCGTGGCGACCAGCACGGTCGTCCCGGTGCGGTTGATGCGATAGAGCAGCTGCATGATCCCGACCGACGTCTCGGGGTCGAGGTTGCCGGTCGGCTCGTCGGCCAACAGCAGCGGCGGGTGGTTGACGAACGCCCGCGCCACGGCGACGCGCTGCTGCTCGCCACCACTCAGCTGGTCGGGGTAGGAGTGCAACTTGGTCGCCAGGCCGGTGAGGCGCAGGATGTCGGGGACCTTGGCGCGGATCTCCTTGCGCCCCTGGCCGGTGACCTGCAGCGCGTAGGCGACGTTGTCGTACACCGTGCGGTCGGGCAGCAGCTTGAAGTCCTGGAAGACGATCCCGATGTTGCGCCGGTAGAACGGGACCTTCTTGCGCGTGATCTCGGCGAGGTCGCGACCGGCGACGCGGATCGTGCCGGCAGTCGGCTCGATCTCCTTGATCAGCAGCTTCATGAGGGTGGACTTGCCCGAGCCGGTGGACCCGACCAGGAAGACGAACTCGCCTCGCTGGATCGAGAACGACGCGGTCTCGAGCCCCCCGTTGGTGGGCCCGTAGGACTTCGACACGCCGCGGAACTCGATGACCGACGGCGCCCGATCCTGCGGCCCCGCCTTGCGCTCCAGCTCCGCCTTGTGGCGTTCAACGATCGCCATGGTCTGACTGACGTTAGCTCCGGGCGCGCCGATCCCTGCCGATGCACGGCCGCGTGCAAGCTAGATTGCGTGGGGTGCCCATCATCACCAGCGAGACCCTCGCCAACGGCCTGCCGCTGCACCGCGTCGCCCTGCCGGGGACGCGCGCGGTCACGATCCTCGTCGCCTTCGACGCCGGCGCCCGCACCGAGCGGCCCGAGGAGAACGGCATGGCCCACTTCCTCGAGCACCTCGTCTTCAAGGGCGGTGAGAAGTACGACCACTACAAGAAGGTCAACGAGACGGCCGAGCGCATGGGCGGCACGCTCAACGCCTACACCTCGCACGATCTCGTCGCCTTCCACATCACCGTGCGGGCCGAGGCGGCGCTGGAGGCCATCGACCTGCTCACCGACTTCGTCGGCCGTCCGCTGCTGGACGCCGAGGAGCTCGACCGCGAGCGCGGCGTCGTCATCCAGGAGATCCAGCGCTACAAGGACCAGCCGTCGGCCGTCGCCGAGGAGCTGATCGACAAGGCCGCGTTCGGCGAACACCCGCTCGGGCGGACCGTCCTGGGTCCCGAGGAGCACCTGCGCACCTTCAGCCGCGAGGCGATCGTCGCCTTCCGCGAGCGGCGCTGGTCGGGCCGCCACGGCGGCGCGTTCGTCGTGGGCAACGTCGACCACGTGCCCGCCAACGGCCAGCTCGACGAGCTCTTCTCGCGCTTCCCCGATCTGCCCCAGCCCGAGCCCTACGTGCCGGCTCCGCCCTTCGAGCCCAGGACGCTGGTCGAGGAGCGCGACTCCAACCAGTCGCACCTGCGCATGAGCTACCGCCCCGAGGTCGCCGTCGACGACCCCAAGGCCCGCGCCGCCTTCACCATCTACTCC
>JBEVLC010000253.1:0-5169 GCA_040509415.1 Baekduia sp.
GGGGCGGAGGCCGCATTCTGCACTGCTTCCCATGCTGGACGCCTGCGCGTCCACAGGCAGTGTCACCGCTCCGTGTCGGCGCGAAACCAGCGCTCTCTCGCCGTGCGCCCTGCCGGCCACCCCACAACGAACGGGAACCTAGACATCTGGCCAGGAGCTGGACGGTCTGGAAAGCAATAGGTTGATGAGCCCTGAGCGATGGCGCGCCGCTTTCCGGTAGTGCCGTCCGCGTTCCCATCTGTGTCGCGAGGATCTCATGCGTCGACTGTCTGTTTCCCTGCTGCTGGTCGTGGCCGTCCTTGCCGCCACGCTCGTGGCGGATGCTCGTGCGCTGCAGGACGCCAACGCGTCGAGAACGCCGGGGCGACCGGCCCTCCAGGTGAGCGTGCGCCTGGCCGCGCCCGCCATCGCGGGACGATCCGCGACCTTCCGGCTCGCCGCCAGGCTTCCGCGTGGTGCCCGACTCAAGGGCTTCACGCTCGCGTTTGGCGATCGCACACGTCCGAAGACCGGTCGGCGCTTGCGCGGCAAGATCAGCCACCGCTATGCGCGAGCCGGTCGCTACCGGCTCCGACTCACCGTTGTAGACAATCGTCGCCATCGCGTGAGCAGAAGCCTTCTTGTGCGAGTTCGCGCCGCCGCGGCGCCTCGTCCTGGCGGGGTCGTCATCGGCGCATCGACGCCTCCGGTGTCCGGCGCTCCGACGACGACCACGTCCCGGCCCACGCCTTCGACGGTGATCACCGCTGATACCGCTGCCGTGACCGTTCAGATCGGCTCCCAAGTTGCTGTCGGCAACGTTCCGGGCGTCGCGGAGATCACCAGACTCGACCCTCAGCCTGCCCGGCCTGCCGATGTCACCGCACTCCTGGCCGGCGGTCATGTCGTGGTCGCAGCCGGCGCCGCCGCGACGCCTGGCACCACCACCGTCGTCGCCACGGGCCTCGGATGTGGCCCGACGCTCGACGACTGTGATCGTCCGCTGAGCATCCGTATTCCGGTCACCGTCACCGGCCTGTCGGCGCCGGCAGGGAGCCTCCAGGCATTCAGCTCGCCGTCGCCCGATCGTGCCGCCGCAGCCACCCCGTTTCCGGGCGGCGTCGGCAAGCGACTGGTCGACGAGCTCCTCGTGGTGGTGGGGACGGCCGACGCGCCCGGCACCCGTGAGCAGGCCGCTGCCGCCGCGATGGCAGCTGACGGCGTCGTCTCAGGCGGGCTGGAGGACGTCGGCATCTACGAGGTGCGATGGACGTCGCCACAGGACCTCGACGTGCGCCGCTCGACGCTGCTTGCTCAGCCCGGCGTGACCGGCGTCACCGACTCAACCGCCGGCGATGTCGAGGTGACCGATGCGGCTCCGCCCGGCGATTGGAGCGATGATGGCGAAGCCGCGACCTGGCCATTTACCCAGGTGCGTGCCCAGAAGGCGTGGGACACAACGCAGGGCAGCGACGTGACCGTCGGCGTCATCGACGGGGGCACAGTCTATGACGCGCACGAGGACCTCCATGTCGTGGCGACGCTGGGTGGTGTCAAGGACCCGGCGACCCACGCGACGCACGTCGCCGGTCTCGCGTGTGCCAAGGCCAATGGCATTGGGCTGGTGGGCATGGCCTGGGGTTGTCCGATCGTCTCAGCCAATCGCGGCGACGGATGGGGAAAGAACGTGATGCAGGTCGCCGATGCGATGGCGGCGCGCGGCGATGTCAAGGTGGTCAACATCTCGCTCGGCACCGCCTCCGGCTGCATCGATGCCGACACCGCCGTGTCATGGGCGAGCAGCGCGAAGGACAACCGCAAGGCGTTCCGCAACGTCTTTGATAGCAAGGCCGGCCGCAAGATCATCTGGACGATCTCTGCTGGCAACAACTGTGCCCCTGGCGTCGGCAGTCCACAGGCGGCCAACTTCGACCTTCGCAACGTCATCACGGTGGGCTCCACGAACGCGGGCGGCCGCCTATCGACGTTCTCGAACTTCGGCTTCGGCGTCGAAGTCGCGGCGCCGGGTGGTGTCGGCACCGGGATTGCTGGTGGGGGCGGCGGCGTCTGGAGCACCTGGGTCGACCGGTGCGGCTTCTTTGCGACCAAGCATTGCAGCAGCTATCACCAGGACTACGGCACGTCGATGGCGGCACCCCAGGTCGCAGGCATCGCTGCGCTCGTTCGCTCCGCCCATCCCGACTACGAGGCCGATCGAGCAGCCGCGTGCATCACCGACACCGCCGGCACGGGGACCGGCATCGTCGGCTCCCGTGACATCGTCCCCGGGACGTTCGAGCCGAAGGCGCCTTACCAGCCGACCACCCTGCCGATCGTCGACGCGGCCGCCGCGGTGGCCTGCACGGGCAGACCGCCGACCGACGGGACGAACATCCTGCTGACCGGTTACGGCTGGACCGAGAGCGAGATTCCGGATCTGCAGAGCGAGCTGGTCGCTGATGGCTATCAGGTCACCTACTCCGCATCGCTGCCGACGGACCTGTCCTCCTTCGACCAGGTCTGGCGCATCGACTTCGGCACGATGACCCAGGATGAGATCGACCAGCTGACGACCTATGCGCGCTCAGGCCGATCGCTCTTCCTGACCGGCGAGCATCCGGGCTATGACGGAAGTGTGAATGACGGTGATGACCAGATCGTCAACAGCCTCGTCGTCTCCGTAGGCGGCATTCGCGTCGGTGGGCAGGGCGAGCAAGGCATTGGTGGCATTCCGACGACATTTCCCGTCAACCAGGACGTCACCAGCGATCTGGCGAAGCGTCCGTTTGTGCTCGACACCTGGACGGTCACCTATGCCGGGGGTCTGGGGAACGTGCCGAGCCGCAACGTCTTCGCCCGGTCGACGTCCGGCGTCCCGGTCGCCGCGGCGTGGGATACCGCCGACGTCGTCGGCGGGGGTCGCCTCGTCGTGTTCATGGATATCAACTGGCTGTCGCGGGGCTATCGGGCCGCGAACTGGACCGAGGTCACCCAGAACGTCGCGCTGTTCTTGTCTGGAAGCACGAGGGCGCCGACCCCAGGCTCAGCCCGGGGCGTCGACGCACCGGGGACGTTGCGCAATCCGGCTCCGCCCGCGGGTGTCGACCGGTCTTCCGGCCTGGCAGGCTCGGGACGTGGACCTGCGGGGTAGACGCGCAGCGACGAGCGGGCGCTACTTGCGCGTGCTGGGCGCAGACTTGGCCTTGCGCTTCCGGGCCTTGATGCCACGCTCGCGCAGCTTGCGCGCCAGCGCGATCTCCTCAGGCGGTGTGCCCTTCTTGTCGGGGCCGGGCGTCTCCAGGATCACCGGCAGCGTCTCGAAGCGCGGCTCTGACAGGAAGACCGCGCAGCCGTCCTCGCCGAGCTCGCCCTTGCCGATGTCGGCGTGGCGGTCGCGGTTGGTGCCCAGCCCGTTGACGGAGTCGTTGAGATGCAGCGAGCCGAGGCGGTCCAGCCCGACGATGCGGTCGCACTCGTCGAGGACCGAGGTCAGGCCCTCCTCGGTGCGGATGTCATAGCCGGAGGCGAACAGGTGGCAGGAGTCCAGGCAGATGCCGAGGCGCTTGCCGGCGCCGCCCGCGTCGATCAGCGCCGCTAGCTCCTCGAACGAGCGCCCCAGCGTGGCGCCTGTGCCCGCGGTGTTCTCCAGGTGCAGCGCGCAGTGCTCGCTCTCGGCCAGCGCCTCCTTGAAGACCTCGCCGGCGCGTGCGATCGCCGGCGCAACCTCGCCCTTCAGCGCCGAGCCTGGATGCAGCACGACCGACACGGCGCCCAGCGCGTCGCCCGCCTGCAGCGAGGCGATCAGCGATGTCAGGGTCTTCTCGCGGATCTCCGGATCCTCTGATCCCGCGTTGAGCAGGTAGACGGCGTGGATGACGAGCGCGTCGACGTCGGAGTCGGCCATCGCGGTCCGGAACTCCTCGACGGCCTCGTCGCTGTAGATCGTCGGCTTCCACGCGCGCGGGTTCTGGTTGAAGATCTGGATGGCGTTCGCGCCGCGCTCGACGCCGCGCGCTACGGCCTTGGCCGGGCCGCCGGCGGGGGAGACATGGGTGCCGATGAGCATGTGCCTAGAGTCCTACCTCATGCGTGTCCGATTCGCCCCCTCGCCGACCGGCGCCCTCCACGTCGGAGGCGCTCGTGCCGCCCTCTACAACTGGTTGATGGCGCGCGGGAACGCCGGCACGCTGGTGCTGCGGATCGAGGACACCGACCGCGAGCGCTCCACGCCGGAGAACGTCGAGCAGATCCTCGACGCGCTCGCCTGGCTCGGCCTCGACTACGACGAGGGCCCGATCTCGCAGATCTCGCGGACCGAGCGCCATCAGGAGCTGTTGCAGCAGTTGCTGGACGAGGGCAAGGCCTATCGCTCCAGCGCGACCGGTGAGGACGTCAAGGCCTACAAGTCGGTGCACGGCGCCGACAAGGGCTTCCGCGGCGAGCCGGAGGCCGAGGGCGCGATCCGCCTCCGCGTCCCCGACGAGGGCGCCACCACGGTCAACGACATCATCCGTGGCGACACGGTCTTCCAGCACGTTCACATGGACGACCCGGTGATCGCGCGCGCCGACGGCAGCGTCCTCTACAACTTCGCCGTGGCCGTCGATGACCTCGACGCCGGCATCACGCACGTCGTGCGTGGGGAGGACCACCTCTCCAACACGCCCAAGCAACTGCTCGTCTACGAGGCGCTCGGCGCCCTGGCGCCGGCCTTCGCCCACCTGCCGCTGCTGCACGGCCCCGACGGCAAGAAGCTCTCCAAGCGCCACGGCGCCGCCTCGGTCCAGGAGCTGCGCGACGCCGGCTACCTGCCCGAGGCGCTGCGCAACTACATGGCGCTGCTCGGCTGGGGCGCCGAGGACGACCAGACGATCCTCTCGACGGAGCAGCTCGTCGAGCAGTTCGGCGTCGAGCGCGTCTCGAAGAACCCGGCGCGCTTCGATCATCAGAAGCTGCGCTGGCTCAACGGCCGCTACATCCGCGAGCTGTCGGTCGACGATCTGACGGAGCGCCTGGAGGCGTTCACGGGGCGCGGGGGCCTGCGCGCGGCGGTCGAGATCTCCCGCGAGAAGATGCAGACGCTCGCCGACTTCTGGCCGCTCGCGGGCTTCCTCGTGGAGGCTCAGCCCGTGGACGAGAAGGCATGGAGCAAGGTGATGGACGAGCAGGGGGTCGAGCGCCTGCGAGCCG
>JBEVLC010000254.1:0-2501 GCA_040509415.1 Baekduia sp.
GTGATGCCGAGTGCGGTGCCCCTGGCGTTGTCGACCTCCCAGGTCCCCTCGGCGCGAGACCACACCAGCGCGGGCGGGTGTCCGGCGCTGGTCAGCTGGTAGTCGCCGGTCTCGAGGTGGATCAGCACGTGCACGGCCGTCGCGAAGCTCTCGTCCGACTCCTGTCGCAGCAGGAAGTCGTTGGCGGCGGCGAACAGCCCGCGCGGCGGCAGGGCGCCGATCAGACCGCCGAGCGCGCCACCGAACTGGAGGGCGCGGGACGCCGCCCCGACCCCCTTGCCGCAGACGTCGACGAGGATCAGCTCGAGTCGCTTCCCGTCGTCGTGGAGGTTGGCGACCATGAAGTCACCGCCGTACCCGACGCCGCTCGCGGCGAGCATCGCGGACTGGGAGCGCCAGTCCTCCGGCAGCGGTGGGATCGTTCCCTGGGACTGCAGTCGGTTGCGCAGGTCGGTCAGCATGGCCTCGCTCACCGGACCGGGCAGACCGCTCTGCTGACGGCTCGAGGCGTAGAGGATCAGGGTGACCGAGATCAGCAGGATCACGCAGGCCGTGACCCGTGTCGGTGTCATCTCGCCGTCCAGCATCACCGCCGCGAGTGCCGCGGCGGAGGTGACGATCGAGAGGATCACCAACGGCCGGAACCGCAGCAGGAGCATGCCCAGCAGCAGCCAGATGTAGTACGCCGTCATCGGCATCAAGGAGTAGGCCAGGACCGAGACGACGAAGCACAGGGAGACGCCGAGGAGGAGCGCCACGAGAGTCAGTGCCTGACTCTGAGGGCTTCCGGTGCGCCACGTCGCGATGGGGTCGTCGACGTACCGGCGCAGTGCGCTCAGCATTGGACGATGTTAGGAGGACACATACGCAATCACCCAATTGGGATGGGTCCGTCTCACGGGGCAGTCGGCCGTCTCATCGGACGCGGACAACGGTGCGACCGGATGAGGTGAATGTCCAGATTCGCTGAGCCATGGCGGCCGAGAGCCGGATGCATCCGTGGGAGGTGGCGAGGTTCGTGCCGAGGATGTTGTCACCGTGGATCTGGCGGCCGTTCGACATGGCGCGGGGGATCCGGTGGAAGCCGAAGCCGCAGGGCGCGAAGCGGACGAAGTTGTCCAGCCACAGTGACCCGCTGGTGTTCTTCTTCACCCGCGACGCCCGGCCGCAGTAGGACCCGGTGCGGTAGGTGCCCTTCCGCAGCTCGCCCGGGTTGTCGACCATGCCGCCCTGAGCGACCACGCGGTTGTTGGCCGCGACCAGCCACACCCAGTTCTGCTTCTGGCTGATCACGATGCGCCGCCCGGAGCCCGACTTCGTCGGCACCAGGCGTACGTCGCACCGCTGCGCGTTGGTGGCGAACAACCGGTTCCGGGTCGCCGCTCCGAACGCGCCGGTCTGCGCCATGGCGTGGCGGGACTGGAACCGCAGGATCGCGGACCTGGTCCACGTCCCGGCCTTGCCGTCGACCGGTCCTGCGTTGCAGTGCAGCGCGTTCAGCCGGCGCTGCCACTTCGCGACGTCGACACCCGCACCACTGGCAGGCGCGCTCAACGAGCCGAGCAGCGCGACGAGCGCGACTGCGAGCATCGACCATCTGCGCACCATCGTGGTTCTCCCTGTCGTCCGGGACGTGCGTCCGGACGGATGAACGCTAGTCGGGCAACCGGCCCCGCGCGAGAGCGGATCAGTGCTGGTCTACCGGCGTGTATCACCGGCCGCACCACGGCACTCCTGACGGAGGCTTCCGCGCCGCACGCATTTGATGTTAACGTCGCTAACATGAAATCGGAGGACCGTCGTGCCTACCGGATGACGACCCGCGCCGACGCGGCCAACGCGACGGCCGAGCGCATCCTCGACGCGATGACCGAGCTGTTCTGGGAGCGGCCCACGGACCAGGTCGTGCTGCGCGACGTCGCCGAGCGGGCCGGGGTCACCGTGCAGACCGTGCTCCGCAAGTACGGCGGCAAGGAGGCCCTCCTCGCTGCTGCAGCCGACCGGGCGATGTCGCGGACGGAGGCGGAACGCGCCGTCTCGCCCGGGGACGTGGACACCGCGATCGAGGTGCTGCTGGACCACTACGAGCAGACCGGCGCCAAGGTGCTGCGGCTGCTGGCCGAGGAGCAGACCTCACCGACGCTTGCGCAGTACGCCGAGCGCGGCCGCGCACTGCACCGCGACTGGTGCGCCACTCTCTTCGCCGAGTCGCTCGAGTCGCTCACCGGTGTGGCGCGTGCCCGCCGTCTCGCCCAGCTGGTCGCCGTGTGCGACGTCTACACCTGGAAGCTGCTCCGCCTCGACGCCGGGCTGAGCCGTCGCCAGACCCAGATCGCCCTCCACGAGCTGCTCGGGCCGCTCCTGAACGCCCGCCGATGAGACCGCACCGGTGAAGAACTCGTGAAACAGGGAGCACAGATGAGCACGATCCTCGCCTACACCTCGCCCGCGCTCGGGCACCTCTTCCCGATGACGCCGCTGCTGCTGGAGCTCCGGTCGCG
>JBEVLC010000255.1:0-5694 GCA_040509415.1 Baekduia sp.
ATCAGGCTCGCCGCCCGCGCGCTAAGCGTCAGCCGCCCGTGCCGCTGCGCGGATCTCCTTCATCAACATCTGAAGGTTTCGACGATCGGTCGGCGACGCTTCGAAGCCGTGATGCTCGTAGAAGCCACGTGCCGCGTCATCGATCGCATGAACCAGCAGGACGCGAATACCCACCGACTCGGCCGCAGCCATCGTTCGGAGCATGGCGTCCAACAGCAGCCACGCGCCGACCCCATGACCTTGCACGCTCTTGTCGATGGCTAGACGGGCGAGCAGTGCTGCAGGAATCGGGTGGCGTGGCATGCCCTTGGCCGTACGGGCAGTCGCTTCTTCGTGGGTGATCGACGCGGCGGTCAACGCGTAATAGCCGACCACGCGCTGCTGCCTGGTATCGCTGACGACAAACGTCCGGGCCGACCCGATGGCGCGGGCTTGGATCGCGTGCTTCTTGAGCCAGAGGTTCAGCGACTCCACGCCGCAGTCGAAGTCCTTGGTGGCATGACCCGGAGCGAGCGGCGCCGGATCGCTGAACCATGCCACGCCTACTCGGGGCGCGGGCGACGCATCAACTTGAGGACGGCCGGGTTCACCTCAGCATCACGATCGAGCGCGGCGGCGAACGCCTTCCAGGCATCGTGGCCGAGCACGAACTCCGTCCGATCTGCGAGCACCATCTCCGCTCGCTCCCGGCCACTTTCGACCAAGAACTCCGAGACGGACTCACCCAAGGTCGCCGCGGCCTCGCGAAAGAGAACGTCGTCAGCGGGTGAGACGCGGAGATTGCGGCGGGACGTCTTGGTGCTGGCTTCCATGAGCGTCGGCAGGAAAGCGTAGCGCACTGTACGTACAGTGTGTGTACAGGACGGGCTACAACGACGGTGGCGCGACGGAGGTCGTGCGGCGTGCCCGGTCCTGGGCGCGCAGGCGGTGGGCGACGGCGGCCTTCGGGTCGGGCTTGGCGTCGACCGGAGCCGGGGCGGGTGCGGAGGCCGGGATTCGGTGCATCCCGGCGAAGATGCGAAGCGCGGGGAGGGAGGCCATACACCGGTTGTCGACGGTTATGACCGAGCGAGATAAGGCGGAGGTCCGCGGCGCGACGTGGGGGTCACCCGGCCGGGTGACCCCAGATATGGCTCAGCTCTTGGGCAGCGCTCGGGCGGCCTTGGCGATCCCTGACCACGGGTCGCCGCCGAGGTCGTCGAGGCGGGCGAGGATGGTCCGGAGGCTCCAGGCGTCGGGGCGGAGAGCTGGGTCTTCGAGCTCGTCCCAGCGCAGCGGCGTGGCGACGGGCGCCCCCGGCCGCGGGCGTGGTGCGTAGGGCGGGACGACGGTCTGGGCGGGGCCGTTGCGGGCGACGTCCAAGTACAGGCGGTCGTTGCGCTTGATCTTGTGGAACTCGGTGGTGAGCGAGTCGGGGTGTTGCTCAGCGAGCTCGGCGGCGAAGTCCCGTATCCAGGAGTAGACATCACCAACGTCGCGCGTGCGCTTCAACGGCACGACGACGTGGATGCCGCGCGATCCCGTGACCATGGCGAAGGGCTCGAGCCCGCGCGCGCGGAGCGCGTCCCCACAGAGCAGGGCGGCCGAACGGACGGCGCCGAAGTCGTCGGTGGACGGGTCGAGGTCGATCACGAGGCGGTCAGGACGGTCGAGGCGGTCGGCGCGTGAGGTGAACACGTGCGGCGTCACACAGCCCTGCTGGCCCAGCCACTGCAACGTCTCGCGGTCCTGCGCCAGGACGTGGTGCACAACCCCGCCGCGCTTGGGCACCTCCGCCGTCTGCACCCAGTCCGGCGCGCCCTTTGGGATCTCCTTCTGGAAGAACCCGCCATCGCCCACCGCGCCCCGGAAGCGCTGCAGTGACACCGGCCGGTCGCGCACATGGGGCAGCATCGTCTCGGCCACCGCGCCGAAGTAGTCATACAGGTCGCGCTTGGTCAGCCCGGCGTCGGGCCAGAGCACCCGGTCGGGATGCGTCAGCTTGACCGTCCGCGCGCTCGTCACTGGTAGAGCACGATCTCCGCGATCGACGCCTGGCCGGACGGCGGCAGCTTGGTGATCCAGACCAGGTAGTAGCGGAACTTCTGGCCGGCGGTGTCGAGCTGCAGCGAGAACTTCTTCTTGTCGGCGACGAAGGTCGTGCCGAGGTCCTTCCAGCCCGACAGGTCGGTCGCCGATGGGTCGACCTCGTTGGACACGTAGATCTTGCCCTCCCAGCCCGTGGTCTGGGTGCGGATGTCGAGCTGCTTGCCGACGACACCCGGCTTGGCGTCGACGTAGATCCCGACGCCGGCCTTGGTCTGCAGGCCACCGGTGTAACGCTCGGTCGTCCATGAGGTGCCGGGGTCGTCATCGAGGACCCGGCCGACGTCGGAGCGGTGCTCGGTGTGGTCGTCGCCGAAGGGGTCGAAGTCATGCGCGCGCGACTGGCCCAGCGACACCGGCGCCAGCCCCGGCGCCGCCTTGACCACCGGGCGCTGGCGCGTCCCGTGCTGGGTGCGGTCGGCGAGCAGGAGCACAGCCACCACGGCGGCGGCGGCGACCAGCACCAGCGCCAGCACCAGCCGCCATGGATGGGTCACCCGCGTCGGCAGCCGCCGCTGCGCGCTGGGCGGCAGCGTGCGCAGCACCGCGGTGGCCTCGCCGGTCGACTGCCCGCTGCGCTGGGTCTCGATCGCCAGGACCTCCTCGAGGTCGGCGATCAGCGTGCGGTCGTCGGGATAGCGCTGCTCGGTGTCCTTGGCCGTCGCGCGATCCAGCACGGCGGCCAGCGCGCTGGAGACCTCGGGCCGGCGCAGCTGCACGTCGGGCAGCTGCTCGCGGACGTGCTTCATCGCGACGGCGACCTGGTTGTCGCCCTTGAACGGCACGTCGCCGGTGAGCATCTCGAACAGGACGATGCCCAGCGAGTACAGGTCGCTCTGGCCGCCCACGGGCTGGCCCAGCGCCTGCTCGGGCGAGACGTAGTCGGTGGTCCCCAGGACGCGGCCGTCGGCGGTCAGGCCCTCCTGGTCGAGCGTGCGCGCGATGCCGAAGTCGGTGACCTTGGCCGAGCCCTCCTCGTCGAGCAGCACGTTCTGGGGCTTGACGTCGCGGTGCACGATGCCGCCCGCGTGCGCGACACCCAAAGCGCGCGCGATCTCGATCGCGTAGGCGATCGACTCCTGGATCGACAGCCGGCCGTGGCGCCGGATCCGGTCCTTGAGCGTCTCGCCCTCGACGTACTCGAAGACGATGTAGGGCGTGTTGTCGTCCTCACCCGCGTCGATGACGGTGACGATGTGCGGGTGGTTGAGCTGCGCCACCGCCCGCGCCTCGCGCCGGAAGCGCTCCAGCTGATCGCTGTCTGAGGCGATCTCGCGGTGCATGAGCTTGATCGCGACCTGGCGCTCCAGCACCGTGTCGAAGGCGCGATAGACGGTCGACATCCCGCCGGTGCCGATTTGGGCATCCAGCCGGTACCGGCCGTTCAAGAGCGTGCCGACCTGCGAGCTCACGCGTCCATTGTGACGCGGCCCGCGCCCGGAACGACCACGGGCCGCCCCGAAGGACGGCCCGCGGCCGGACAGAGCATCTCCTTGGCGGACTACCCGAGGAGCTTGAGGACGCTCTGCGGCTGCTGGTTGGCCTGGGCCAACATGGCCGTGCCGGCCTGCTGCAGCACCTGCATCTTGGTCAGGTTGACCATCTCCTCGGCCATGTCGACGTCGCGGATGCGCGACTCGGCCGAGGTCAGGTTCTCCTGGTAGGCGGCCGACACCGACAGGGTGTGGTCGAGGCGGTTCTGGACCGCGCCCATCTCACCGCGGGCGGCCGAGACGGCGGTGATGGCCGCGTCGATCTCCGAGATGTCGGTGTTGTTGCCCGTCGTCAGCGTCGCGTAGGACGTGCCGACCGTGGCCGACAGGTTCAGGAACGTGATCCCGATCTGCTCGGCGTCGTTGGCGCCGACCTGGAAGGAGACCGTGGCCGAGCCGTCCAGCAGGTGGATCCCGTTGAACTGGGCCTGCGAGCCGATGCGGTCGATCTCGGAGGCGAGCTGGTTGACCTCGTTCTGGATCGAGGTGCGCGCGGTCTGGTCGATCGAGCCGTTCTTGTACTGCACGGCCAGCTCGCGGATGCGCTGGAGCATCGAGTGGACCTCGTCGAGGTTGCCCTCGGCGGTCTGGACCATCGAGACGCCGTCCTGGATGTTGCGCTGGGCTTGCGCCATGCCGCGGATCTGCGACCGCATGGACTCGGAGATGCCGAGGCCGGCGGCGTCGTCGGCTGCGCGGTTGATGCGGTAACCGGATGAGAGCTTCTCCATCGAGGCGGAGATCTTCGCGGTGTTCATCTGCAGATTCCGCGTGGCGTTCATCGCCTCGATGTTGTGCGTGATGCGTAGGGACATCCTTGTTCGTCCTTTGCTGTTCCTTGGAGGGAGTGGTGCTGAGAGGGAGCTAGCGGTGAGAGGTGCGCGCTAGGACTTCTTAGTCGGCGTCGGTACGTCGTCCGGGAGCTGGTCGACGTCAGACGCTGCGGCGGCACGGTTCTCCGCCTGGACTGCCGCCCAGATTTCCTCCCGGTAGACCGGGATGGACTTCGGGGCGGCGATGCCGATGCGCACGCTGGAGCCGCTGACCTCGATCACTTCGACCACGACGTCGTCGCCGACCATGATCTTCTCGCCGGGACGGCGGGTGATGATGAGCATGAGAGGGATTCCTCCTTGGATTCCGGGTCAGGGGTTCCGAGCGTACCGGTGCGGTTACGCGGCCTTCGTCGAAGGCTCCTCCTGGAGCCCGGCGAACAGCGGAGCGCGGACAGGGGCGTCCGGGGCCTGGTTGATCACCTGGTGCCCGGCGTTGCCCACGACGAGGATCGGCGCGCGCAGGTTGGCGCAGAAGTCCTCGAGTGCGGCGGCGGACCGGACCGTCACGTAGACCGAGGCGTCCTCCGGGGCGTGAACCCCGATGCGCTCTGCCTCGTCGTCGGCCAGCTCGAGCTCGTAGCCCTCGAAGAACCGCCAGGGGCTCGTCACGGGGACCGCGAGATCGGGATCGTCCATCGAGTGCAGCCAGACGAAGGCGCTCTCCTCGCTGCGAGCGAGCAGGGCGAATCGCCGGCCACCGAGACCGATGAGTCCGTTGGGGAAGTCGAGCACGGCCTCTTCGGGGATCTGAAGCTCCCCGAAGCGGCTCGACTGGAGCGTCACTGCCATGGTGGAGTCGCCTCCGTTGTTGGGGTTGTTCAGTCCGCTGCTCATGAGAGGAACTGGAGTAGGGACGGCTGGATGATCTGCGCGCCGACCTTCAACGAGGCCTGATAGGCGGCAGACTGGGCGGAGAAGTCGGTGAGGGCCTGGACCGTGTCGACGCCGACGAGGTCGTCGATCGACTGCTTGGCCGTGTCCTCGAGGTCGACGAGCCGGTCGGAGGCGGCGGTCGCGCGGTTGCTCATCGCGCCGATCGCCGAGATCGCCGAGCTGACGGCGGTCTGGTTGGCCTTGATCGCCTGCAGGTCGGTGCTCTGGATCGCCTGCAGGTCGGCGGGGGTGCCGCCGCGCAGGTGGGCCGAGAGCTGGGTCAGCGCGTCGAGCACGCGGCCGTCGCCGGAGGCGCTGCCGTTGCCGATCACCGCGTCGGCGGTCAGCGGCACCGAGGCGCCACCACCGACCCCGACGAAGGAGGGGTTGGTCTGCAGGAGCACGCC
>JBEVLC010000256.1:0-7114 GCA_040509415.1 Baekduia sp.
GAGGGCCAGGTCGCGCCGGCGCCGGCCACCGCGGCCGCCGCGCTGGAGCGCGCCGCGACCGCCGCCACGGGCAAGCCCGCGCCCGAGCCGTTCCCGCGGCCCGACCAGTTCTTCTACACGCGCACCCAGGCGACCTACCTCGACACCGCCGTCGCCAAGGGCGGGATCACGGTTCCTTCGCTGGACACCCGGACCAGGGAGGCGTGGATCAGCCTGGGCCGTCGCGGCGGCGAGCGGACGATCGCGACCAAGCAGCGCTTCCCGTCTGCCGCCGCTCGCGCCGCGTGGGTCAAGGCGGGTCGCTTCGAGATCGGTGGCTGGCACAGCAAGCGCATGATGTCGCTCGGCAAGACCGCGTACTACCTCGGCAACGAGCGGCTCTCCTACGTCCAGCTGCTCGCCTTCAACCAGAGCGGTCCGGTGCTCTACCAGCGCCTGCGCGACCACTACATCAAGGGCCAGGGCGGCGGCATCGACGACGAGGTCTTCACGCAGATCGGCGACGCGTTGCGTGAGCAGGCCTCGCCGCCGCGCCTGCGAGCAGCGCTGTATCGCGCGCTCAAGGAGGTCCCCGGCGTCCGCTACCTCGGCCGCGTCCACGACCGCCTCGGCCGGCCGGCGATCGGGATCGGGCGCACCACCAACCGCGGCACGCGACGGGAGCTGCTCTTTGATCCCCACACGTCCGCGATGCTCGCCGAGCGCGAGGTCATGGTGGCGGTGCCGAAGGCCTACGTCGGCCTCGTCCCGTCGGGGACGGTCATGGCCGACGCGGTCTACGAGCGGCGTGCGGTCGTCGATCGCCTCGGTCAGCGTCCCTGAGGCAGCGCGTCGGCGAAACGCTCCAGCGCGTCGGTGTCGCGCCATGGCCGACCGTGGCCGAAGACCGTCAGCGACGGGCGCAGCGCGGCGACGCGGCGGATCGAGTCACGGTTGCGCTCCGGGTCCAGCGTGAACTCGCGTGGCGGCTCGTGCAGGCCGGGGCGGCCGGTCATCGGATGACGGCCGAAGAGGACGTCGCCGGCGATCAGCACCCGATCGTCCTCGCGCCAGAACGAAAGGTGGCCCGGGGAGTGGCCGGGCGTCTCGAGCGCGACGAAGCCGGCGTCCAGCGCGTCGCCTTCGCGCAGCTCGCGGTCGACCGCGAGGCCCGGGCCGGCCCAGTGCTTGAGCTGCCAGCGGGTGACGAGATTCGATGGCGCCAGCGGGCCGACGGCGCCGGTGCGCAGCGCGTCGGCCTCAGCGGCCGGGCCCCAGAACGGCACGCCCAGCGCGGCGACCAGCTTGGCGCTGGCGCCCTGGTGGTCACAGTGGCCGTGGGTGACCGCGTGCGCGGTGACCGGCAAGTTGGTGGTCTTGGCCGCGCGCAGGATCCGCCGCGACGCGTAGCGCGTGCCGGCGTCGACGATCACGCCGCCCGCCATGTAGATGTTGATGGCGAACGGCGGCAAGCCGGGGACGTGGCGGAGGTCAGGAGCGAGCTCGTACATGTCGGCCATACGGTGCCGTATGGCGGTGCGCTTGTCAATACGGTGCCGTATGGTGGGGACCGGATGACGCCCGAGAACCTCGATCGCGAGCGCTGGGAGCAGGCCGCGCTCGACGCGCTGGAGCGCGGCGGGCTGGCCGCAGTGGCCGTCGAGCCGCTGGCGCGCGAGCTCGGCGTCACCAAGGGCAGCTTCTACTGGCACTTCGGCACGCGCCAGGAGCTGATCGCCGCGACCGTCGCGCGCTGGGAGCGCCTGCACGTCGACGGCCCGCTGAAGGCGGTGGCCACGATCGAGGATCCCCGCGAGCGGCTGCTCGCGCTGTTGGGCAAGGCGTCGGCCAAGCCGCCGACGATCTTCATGCGGATGCTCGAGGCGTCGGCCGACGACGCGACCGTCGGCGCGGCGGTCACGCGCGCGGCCGAGCAGCGCGTGGCCTTCATGGCCAAGGCCTTCGGCGAGCTCGGGCTGAGCCGCGCGCGGGCCCGTCGTCAGGCGCTGCTGGCCTACAGCACCTACGTGGGGCGCGCCCACCTCAGCCGCGACGCGCCCGAGCTGCTGGGTGACGCCGAAGCGCTGGCCAAGCACGCGGCCGAGCAGTTGATCCCCTGAGCCCGCCTTCGTGCATGGCGGCCAAGCACGCCGCCGAGCAGTTGATCCCGTGAGTCCGCCATCATGCGCGGTCCATGTCGCAGGCCCAGCAGACCCTCGCCCAGCGCCTCCTCGACGGTGACAGGCGCGCCCTGGCGCGCGCGATCACGCTCGTCGAGAGCGACGACCCCGCGGGGTGGGATCTCGTCCGCGAGGTCTACCCGCACACGGGCAACGCGTCGATCGTCGGCCTGACCGGCGCCCCCGGCGCCGGCAAGTCCACGCTGATCGGCGCGCTGACCAAGCTGCGTCGCGAGCAGGACCGCGAGATCGCCGTGCTGTCGATCGACCCGTCCTCGCCGTTCACCCAAGGCGCGCTGCTCGGCGATCGCATCCGGCTGACCGACCACTTCCTCGATCCCGGCGTCTTCATCCGCTCGATGGCCAACCGCGGGGCGCTCGGCGGCCTCAGCGAGGCGGCGTTGCAGGCTGCGCTGCTCATGGACGCCGCCGGCAAGGACGACGTCTTCCTGGAGACGGTCGGCGTCGGCCAGGCTGAGGTCGACATCATCGACCACGCCGACACCATCGTGTTGGTCTTGATGCCCGGCTCGGGCGACTCGATCCAGGCGCTCAAGGCCGGCGTCATGGAGATCCCCGACATCATCGTCGTCAACAAGGCCGACCACCCGTTGACCGACACGATGGTCCGCGAGATCCGCGGCGTGCTGTCGCTGGCGCCGCAGCGCGGCTGGCGTGTGCCGATCATCAAGACCGAGGCCCACAAGGGCGCCGGCGTCGCCGAGCTGGTCGAAAAGCTCGACGAGCACCGCGCGTTCATCGAGGCCGAGGGCACGCTGTCGGAGCGTCGCAAGCGCAACCTGCGCAGCGAGGTTGTCGCGATCTGCACCTTCCGCCTGCGCCGCCGGCTGGAGGAGCAGCTCGACGAGGACGACACGTTCGCCGAGCTGCTGGACGAGGTCGTCGCCCGCCGCCTCGATCCCGCTACAGCGGCCAGCCGCATCCTCGAGCGCCTCGACGCGGCTGCGGCCGCACGCGACGACGACTAGCGACCCGTCGTCCCTCGACGCCGCAGTCGGGTGGGTTAGGCGTGGGTGGCGAGAAGGGCGATGCTGGCGGCGAGCGTCACGACCGCGAGTGCGGCGCCGGTGCGTGGCACGAAGCGCCAGCCCCAGGCGCTGAGCGCCGCCAGGGCAGGCAGCGCCGGGACCATGTGGCGGGCGTGGGTCCAGACACGCGCGCCGCCGTCCAGCGATGGCGCGGCGAAGACCGCCGTCAGCGCGACGGCGGCGACGATCAGCGCCAGGAACGCCGCCGTGACTTCCACATCAACCTGGTCGAAGACCGCGACCGCCAGGCGCTCCCGGCGCGAACGCCACAGCCGCCACAGCGCGACGAAGGCCAGCGCGCAGAACGGCGACCACACCAACAACCCCGCATGCGGGTCCAGCCACGTGGTCACCAGGCGCGGCGCGCGCTCGAGGTGCTCGGCGAGGCCCGACGCCCCGGTCGCCCCGCCGCGCGCAACGTCGTGCGGCGTCAGCCCGCCGAACAGCCGGTCGCTCACCGTGAGGTAGATGACCGCCGACGTGAGCGCGACCTCCAATGCGATGAACCCCGCCAACCCACGCTGGCGGCGCCGCAGCCAGCGCGCCAGCGCGATCGCGACGACCGCCGCCGGGGCGACCAGCTCGGTCGCCAGCCACGGCAGCGCCGCCACCAGCCCCGCGCCCCAGAACGCCCAGGACCGTCGCGGCTCCTCACGCACGCGCAGCGCCAGCAGCGCAGCGCCGGCCAGGCAGGTCGCTCCCACCATCGCCGGCGCGACCGCGGTCGCCGCGCCGAGCGCGGGCGGCGAGAGTCCCACGACCAGCGCAGCCCGCGTCGCCCATGGCTCCGGCACGAGCGCCCGTCCCAGCGCGGCCGCTATGCAGAACCCGAGCGCCGCGATCAGCGCCAGCCAGATCCGGACGCCCGTCGGCCCCGCGGCCGCGTAGGCCGGCGCGATCAGCAGCGTGAAGCCCAGCCCGACCGGCTCGACCAGCCGCCCGTCGGTTGGCGCCGCGGCCGGGCTCAGCGGTCCGGAGTACCAGTCGCGCCAGGCGCGGGTGGCGTACTCGTCGCGCAGGTCGACGTCACCATCGGAGACCAGCGACTCGGCGGCCAGCAGCCGGTGCGCCTCGGGCGCACTGAGCGTCCGGTCGCCGGTCCCGCCGGGGATCGCGAGCGTGAGTCCGTAGGCCGCGACCAGGACGAGCCACAGCGGCAGGGCTCGTCGGATTCCGGTCACCGCTCGGCGGCCTCCGCGCTCACGCGCTCGGCCAGCGTGACCAGCGTCCGCACCATCACGCCCGTCCCGCCCTTGGGCGCATACGCGCGTCCCGAGTCCCACGCGGTCCCGCAAATGTCGAGGTGCGCCCACGGCACGCCGCCGGTGAAGCGGTGCAGGAACTCCGCCGCCGTGCAGGCCGCGCCGGTGCGCAGCGGCGACTGGTTGGCGACGTCGGCCGTCGCGCCCTTGACCAGCTCGGCGTAGCGCTCGTGCAGCGGCATCCGCCAGATCAACTCGCCTGCCTCGTCGGCCGCCCCCGCGACCTCCGCGGCCCAGGCCTCGTCGTCGGCCCAGAAGCCCGAGTAGACCTTGCCCAGCGTGCTCATGATCGCGCCGGTGAGCGTCGCCACGTCGACCAGCCGCTCGGCGCCTTGGCCGATGGCGTGGTGCAGGCAGTCGGCCAGCACCAGGCGGCCCTCGGCGTCGGTGTTGTCGATCTGGACGGTCAGCCCGGACGCCGCCGTCACGACGTCGCTGGGCTTCATCGCGCTCCCGCTGAGCAGGTTCTCGGTCGCGCCGACCACACCAACAACCCGGACCGGGAGGCCCAAGGCGGCGATCGCGCCGAGCGCCTCGATCACCGCGGCGCCGCCGGTCATGTCGTACTTCATGTCCGCCATCGACCCGGCCGGCTTGATCGAGATCCCGCCGGAGTCGAACGTCACGCCCTTGCCGACGAGGCCCAGAACGGGCCCGGCAGCCTCCTGCGGCTCGTAGCGCAGCGTGATCAGCGCGGGCTCCTCGTCGGAGCCGGCGGCGACCGCAGCGAAGGCGCCCATCGAGCGCTCCACGAGCCCGTCGCGCCCGACGACCTCGCAGCTCAGCGCGCCGTGCTCAGCCGCGATCGCCTGCGCCCGCGCCCCCAGCGCGGTCGGCGTCATGTGGTTGGCCGGCGTGTTCTGCAGATCACGCGCCGCGTTGACCGCTTCGGCGACGACCCGCGCTCGGGCCACCTCCGCCGCCTGATCCGCATGGTCGCTCACGATCAGCTCGGCGATTGCGTCGTCTTCGCCATTTCGTTTTGGGGTCTGGCCCCGCAACGGAACTGCGGCGTCGCCCGACTTGAACGCCGTGAAGCGATACGCCGCCATCAGCGTTCCCTCCACGACCGCCCGCGCCGGCTGGTGCTCGCGGGCCTTGTGCGGCAGCTCCCAGCAGATCGTCGCAGCGCCGAGCTCCCGTGCCCGGCCGTGCGCGGCGGCCGCCGCGAGCCGCAGCCCTTCGGCGCTCAGTTTGTCCCGGACACCCAGCCCGACGAGGATCCAGCGCTTGCCGGCGGCATGGGCCACTGCCAGATGGCACGGCTTCGTCTTGGCCTCGCCCGCGTCCACGAGCGCCTGCAGCGCACCGCCCTCGACGTCGTGCGGAACGCCCTCGCCCTCGACCAGTCCGACGACGATGGTGTCGGCCGCGGTCGACGCCGCGGCCTCGGTGGTGGCGGTCACACGCATGGCGCGCGACCCTACTCGTTACCGTTCCGGGCCCAATCCGTCCTGACCCGACTCCAGATACCGAGAGATCTTCATGCCCAAGACCGTCATCCTCGGCACCGCCCGCACCCCGATCGGGAAGCTCGGCGGCGGCCTGTCCTCCATCGACGCGACCGATCTCGGCGCGGCCGCCATCACCGCAGCGCTCGAGCGCGCCGACGTCGCACCTGACCAGGTCGACCACGTCGTGATGGGCCAGGTCATCCAGGCCGGCCAGGGCCAGGTGCCCTCGCGTCAGGCCCAGATCAAGGCCGGCATCCCGAAGGGCGTCTCCAGCGAGACCATCAACAAGGTCTGTGCCTCCGGCCTGCGCGCGACCGTGATCCTCGACCAGGCGATCCGCGCCGGCGACGTCGAGGTTGGCGTCGGTGGCGGCATGGAGTCGATGTCGGGCGCGCCCTACCTGCTGCCCCAGGCCCGCTTCGGCTACCGCATGGGTGACGCCAAGGCGCTGGATTCGATGGTCCACGACGGCCTCACCAACCCGTTCAGCGGCAAGCAGATGTTCGTCGAGGCCACCGAGGTCGGTGACGAGCTCGAGCTGACGCGCCCCGACCTCGACCGCTGGGCCCTGCGCAGCCACGAGCTCGCGCTGGCCGCGATCGACGACGGCCGCATGGCCGACGAGATCGTTCCCTTCACCGTCAAGGGCCGCAAGGGCGACACGGTCGTCGAGGTCGACGAGGGCCCGCGCCGCGGCTCGTCGCTGGAGGCGCTGAGCAAGCTGCCCGGCCTGGTCGGCAAGGAGGGCTCGCACACCGCCGGCAACTCGCCGGGCGTCAACGACGGCGGCGGCGCGCTGGTCGTCGCCTCCGACGAGTGGGCCGCGGCCAACGGCAAGGCCGTCCTGGCCGAGGTCGTCGGTCACGCGCAGTTCGCCAACGACTTCGCCTACCTGGCCACGACGCCGGCCGGCGCCGCGCGCAAGGCGCTGGACAAGGCGGGCCTGCAGCCGGGCGACATCGACCTGTGGGAGATCAACGAGGCCTTCGCCTCCGTGACGCTGCAGTCGATCCGCGAGCTCGGTATCGAGGAGGACCGCGTCAACGTCAACGGCGGCGCGGTCGCGCTCGGCCACCCGATCGGCGCCTCGGGCGCCCGCATCCTCGGCGTGCTCGTCCACGAGCTGCGCCGGCGCGGCGGCGGCTACGGCATGGCGGCGATCTGCTCGGGCGGCGGGCAGGGCGACGCCC
>JBEVLC010000257.1:0-17856 GCA_040509415.1 Baekduia sp.
ATCCGGTAGTAGCCTTCGGATCGAAGCCACAGGGCTTCCTCCGCATCCACCCGCAACCGCCGCGACGGGAACCCCGCGCAGCCAATCCAAATTGGTCCAAATCTGGCCCAAGTCTTGGAATTGGCACCCCACACACGCAGCACCGATCGCCCACCAGATGTGGGCAAGGAGAAGCACCCTATGTCGAGCCACAGGCTCTCTGTTTCGGGCGAGCGCCCGTACTCCCTCAGCGCGGGCGGCGGCCCCATGAGCGCCGTTCAGTACACCTCGAAGCCCGGTGACAGCGCGGTCGCTGCGCTGAACAGCTTCGAGGAGTTCGTGACCATCCTGCCGCAGGGCAGCGTGGTCGAGAAGACGCGCGTCCTGATCGGCGACGGGCATGACGCGACCGAGTACCTCGTCCTGCGTGTGCGCGGGCGGGAGTACGACGCCGCCGACGGATCGGGCAAGCGCACCGACCCGGTCAGCCTGACGCTGCACTGCTTCGGGTTCCCGGAGGAGCGCAACGTCTACCCGCACACCAACCTCGACGTGCGGCGCATCGACGCCGAGGCGCGGACCAACATGCCCATCCACGTCCGCAAGGGCACGGAGATCGAGATCGCGGACACCGTCGCGCTGACGTCGACGCCGACCAGCGACATCGACCGGCTCAACGAGGCTGAGCGGTTGCTGACCAACCTCGACGTCCCGACGTCCGATGTCGAGCAGGCCATCAACGCGGCGCGGTCGGCGATCGACAGCGCGCGCGGCAAGCTCCTGGCCGAGACCGAGAAGGTCGGCAAGATCGGCCCGGTCGGCGAGGGCGAGGAGTACCCGACGATCTCCTCTGGCGGGTAGACGACGCACGGGACGCCGTCGAGCACGTCGGCGGCGTCCACGTCGTTGCATCCGGTCGGCACGTTGACTAAGATCGTGGACAACCGACCAAGGAAGGAGCGTCCCCTCTATGGACCTCTCGAACATCAAGCAGTTGCGTGCCGCCGCCGCCGAAGTAGTCGAACTGTGCGACACCGCACGCGACCTCGACCGCGTCCTCTGCCAGGCGACGACCACGCTTTGGGACGAGATCGACGTCCTCCGTCGGAATCGCGCGGCCGAGGAGCAGGCCGAGATGAAGGCCGAGGGCAAGGGGACGGACCGCATCCGCAGCGTCATGACGCCGTTCGGTCCGGGCATCGTCGTCAGCCTCAGCTCGATCATCCCCGGCCTTCGGGCCGATCCGGCCGAGAAGCGTGACTCCACGCCCGAGGCGGTGCCCGAGCCGAGCCCCGAGGCCGGCGGCGAGCCCGAGCAGATCGAGCCCACCCCGACGTTCCTCAGCGACCGCAATGGCGTCGACTTGTTCGTCGGTGATCGCGTGCTGGTCCGCGACTCGTCGCGCTTCGGCGAGGTGCAGGGCAACGTCACCGGCACGCAGGATGGCCGCCTCGTGATCGACCTCGACATCTCGACGTCGACCGTGCTGCGCGACGCCTCGCACGAGGAGTTCGACGTGGACTTCGGCAAGGGCTACACCTCGTCGCTCAACCGTGTCACGCGCCTCGCGGGCCAGACCGCCGCCTTCGCCGGGGGGTAGGCCGCCTCTTCCCCTCCGGTGCAGCGAGGACGCCCCCGTGTCTGCGAAGGCCGGGGGCGTCCGTCGTTCTGCGATCCGTTGGCAGGGTGGCGCGGCCGTACCATCCTCGTGTGCCTCAGCCTCGTCAGGTCCCCGAGCAGCCGCCGGCCGACACCCCGTCGGGCGCGCCGATCGCCGCCACGGCCACGCCCTACGTCGCAGGAGCGCTAGGCCCGGCGCTGATGGCCGCCGGGGCGACGGTGCTCGGCGGCGCGGCGCTTGCCGCCGCGGTGACCGCGATGGTCAAGGCGTTCCTCGCGATGGCGCGCGCGCGCTTCGACACCGGCAACGACTTCGTGCTGACCGAGCTCAAGCGCATCTACCCGGATCGCAAGCCCAGCGAGCTCGCGCGCCTCGTCGACCAGGAAGCGCGGTTCGAGAAGGAGTTCCGGCGCAAGATGGGCGAGCGCCTGCGCGTGGACCTGCCCGAGGCGCTCGCGATCGCCGACGACGCAGCGCGCAAGGCCAAGCTGGAGCAGATCTTCGCGCGGGAGAAGCGCTTCACGCTGGCCCGCGAAGAGGCGATGTTCATGCGCGCGCTCGGCAAGGCCGAGGTGCTGCTGCTCAAGGAGACCTCGCCGCACGGCGCGTACTGGAAGCTGAGCCCGTTCGTCAAGGAGCACACGCTCGACTGCCTCGCCGTCGGCGAGAAGTTCTGGCCGTGGGAGGCGCTGGAGGACTTCCAGCCGCCGGTCCACCACGGCTGCGCGTGCTACCTGCTCGGCCTCGACGAGGCGCTGCGGATGGGCTTGATGACCGCCGATCAGGTGCCGGATCCCGGCGACGCCGTGCGACGCTTCAAGCGCGCGCTGGCCGACGCCGAGGAGATGGAGGAGGCCCTCGACGAGGAGATGATCCGCGCCTACATCGACGGGCTCGCGATCGAAGAGTCCGACAACGTCCACGTGCTGCCCGGCCGCCAGCCCGCGCGTTGGGCCAAGGGCTACTCGCACGGCGGCCAGTTCCGGCCGCGCCGTGGCGGCGATCGCGGCGACCGCTCGCTGCGCGCGCTGTTCCCTCACCCCAAGTCGCCGGCCGCGCTCCGCGGCGAGCGCCGCGGCCGCTGGACGTGGATCAACGGCGTCTACACCCGCGTGCCCGAGGCCGACGCGTGGGAGACGAAGGTCGCCGGGCGGCGCTACACCTCCCCGGCCGGCAGCACGAACGTCTACCGCGACGGCCAGCTCATGGACGGCATGGGCCTCGTCAGCGACGAGCGCCGGCCGCGGCTTGCGAGCGGCAGGACCACCGCGACGCCGGCCTCGGTCGCGACGGCTGCCGCCGAGATGCGCCGCGGCATGCGCAGCGAGGCGCTTGCGCGCATGGACCGCTCGCCGGTCCGCCCGCCCGTGCAGGAGGGCGACGGCCCGTCGAGCCTGCTGGCGCTGCGCGACGCTGGCTTTGCGCTGGAGAGCGTGTCGCATGCGCCTGCGGGCGCGCGCCTGCGCTGGCGACAGCCCGATACCGGCACCGAGATGTCGGTCGTCTTCGACGGCCAGCGGATCACCAGCGTCAACTACCAGCCCACGCCGCCGCCGCGCGACGCCGGCAAGACCTCCGACGATCCCCCCAACAGCTTCGAGGACTTCGTCGCTGACGGTCGCGCATGGGCCACTCGCATCGCCTACGCCGCCGACGGCGCGCCGGTCAACGTGCGCAGCATCGCTACCGATCGCAGCGTCACCGACCACGCGGGCTCCTACACCTTCGACGGCGACGTCCGCCTCGGCCCCGACGTCGAGCGCGACATCGAGCGCGCGGCGCGCGCGCGGCGCAATGGCCGCCCGCTGAACGACAGCGAGGCCCGTGGCGTGTGGAGCGCCTACTGGGCGATGGCTCACGAGGCCGCCGGCCACGGCGTCAACCCAATCCCGGCCGAGATGTACGTTGGCGCGCACGCCAACCTCGAGGAGGCGCTCGTCGAGGAGCTGGCTCACGCGCGCGCTGCCGAGCGCCTGAAGGAGCAGGGCCAGACTGACGTGCTGAAGTGGCGCGACAAGAACCCCGACGCGCTGGCCGTGCGCGGCGTCTACCGCAACGCGCGCGCCGCGCTCGGCGGCCTGCTGGACGCGGCCGGCGTCGAGGACCACCACGACCGGCTCCGCGTGATGGAGGACTTGAAGTACAAGGTCAGCGCGACCGACCGGCCAGCGCTGCTAGCCGACATGCTGGTGGCCTCCGGCGCGGCCAAGGACCACGCCGCGGCGCTGGAGCGCGTGATCGGTGACCTGGAGCGCCCGCGCGGCAACGGCGGCGTCCTCGCGGTCACGCCGCCCGAGGTCGTGCCCGACACCTACGGCAGCAGCTTGAAGGGCGAGCTGTCGGCCGACGGCACCGAGCTCAAGCTGCCCGATGGCAGCCGGCGGCGCATCGAGCGGCTGCCGATCCCGGCCGATCTCCCTGAGCTCGTTGGGCTCACCGACGGCACGGCGATCGTCGCCTATCCCAGGGACGTGGACGACAGCGACGGCCCGGCGCTGGCCGACGGCAGCCCCAAGGCGTACCGGTGGGTCGACAGCGAGGAGCGCGCCAAGACCGTCCTGCGCGCCTACGCCAGCGCGGCCAGCCCCGGCACGGGCGGCGGCGGCGCGAAGTGGTTCAAGAAGCTCACGCACTCCGGCCAGGGCGATCTGCTCCCCGGCGAGCAGGCCGTCATCGACCAGGCGTTTGCCGAGAGCGCGCCGAAGCCGAAGGACAAGCTCGACGGCACCTCGATCGGCGGCGTCGCCGACGCGCCCGAGCCGACGGGCACGATCCCGAGCTACGACGCGACCGAGCTCAAGCTCGGCTCGATGGCCGGCGGATCCAACGGCGCGCGGTGGGCGTTCGACGGCGACGGCAACCGCTGGCTGCTGAAGACCTACCGCGGCAACCGTGACCGTATCGCGACCGAGCTGCTGTCCAACGCCATCTACCGCACGCTCGGCGCGAAGGCCGCGCGCGCGGGCACGATCACGATGCCGCCCGGCCCGCCGGACTTCCGCAAGATCCCCGACGTCGAGATCGAGGAGCCGCCGCTGCCCAAGAAGGGGCGCATCTCGACGGGCATGATCGTCGCCGAGCCCGACGGCCGCATCTGGGTCTACGAGCCCAAGGACCACTTCGGCGGCTACGAGCACACCTTCCCCAAGGGCGGCCTGTCGCACGGCCTGACCGCCCAGCAGAACGCGCACGCCGAGCTGTGGGAGGAGACGGGCCTGCACGCCCACGTCACGAGCTTCCTCGGCGACTACGAGGGCGACACTGGCACGACGCGCTACTACCTCGCGGTGCGGACCGGCGGCGAGCCCGTGCCCGGCAAGCCCGGCGAGACCGAGGCGGTCAAGCTCGTGACGCCGGCCGAGGCCGCCGGGATGCTCAACCGCGACCGCGACAAGAAGGTGCTCTCCGACGCGCTGGCCGCCAAGCTGCCGACCGGCGAGTACGACGATCGCTTCCCGACGCCGGAGGGCGCGATCGCGCTGACCTACCCGACGCTTGACGGCGAGACCCGCAAGTTCGAGCCGAGCGAGGCGCTTGGCGAGCACTACATGGTCGACGCGCTGCTCGCCAATTGGGACTTCGTCGGGAAGACCGGCGACAACGTCCTGTGGGACGGCGAGACGCCGATCCGCATCGACCAGGGCGGCACGCTGGAGTACCGTGCGCAGGGGCAGGCCAAGCCGTTCGGACCGGTCCCTACCGAGGTCTGGACGATGCTCTCCAAGGGGCAGGGCAAGCGCGGCGTCAAGGTCACCGAGGACCAGATGCGCGCGCAGGCCAAGAAGATCGCCACGCGCCTGACCGACGGCCGCATCGACCGCCTCGTGGAGGCCGCGCCGTTCGGCGACGAGGAGATGGCCGTCCGCGTGCGAGAGAACCTCAAGGCGCGGCGCGATTGGATGCGTGCGTTCGCCGCGGGCGACGTCTCGCTGCCCAAGCCGGCCGAGGGCGCAGAGGCTCACGAGAGCCTGTGGGAGGCGCAGTCGGGCCTCCAGCTCTACCCCGAGCAGGAGGACGCGCTGTTCGGCTTTGCGGAGGGCGGCGCGCTGGCCGTCAACGAGGCACTGAAGGACCGCAAGGAGCCGTCGGCGACGGTCGGGCGCACGATCGACGAGATGGACTCGCTGATGCGCCACGCCACGACCGGCACCGACGTCGTCGCCTACGCCACGCTGAACCTGCCCGACGGCGACGCGCTCGCCGATCTGGAGGGCAAGACGCTCCAGGAGCGCGGCTTCATGGCGCTCCACATCGACGCGCCGGACGCGCGCGCGCTGCTGCGGATCACGGTGCCCGAGGGCTCCCACGCGATCTACACCGGCCTGTGGGAGGACATGCCCGCCTTCACGCCGGACCTGATCGTCAGTCGCGACGCGCGCCTGCGGATCTCCGGCCGCCGGCAGGAGGGCGAGACGACGATCTTCGACGCGACGTTGGTGACGCAGAAGCCGTTCGCGCCGTGGAAGGGCGGTGGCAAGAGCCTGAAGGAGGCCGAGACGCGCGCCGACGCGCCGCTGCACTGCTCGGTCGGCGACCGGCGCGCGCTGCTCAAGCACGCCGGGCCGAAGGCCAAGGGCGTCTCGCTCAAGCGCGACAAGAACGGCTTTTTCGTGCACACCCACCGCGCGCGCTCGCGCAGCTTCCCGCGACCGGATCGGATCCCGAAGGCGACCGTCGCCTTCATCGAATCGACCGGGTGAGGTCGTGCTGTAGCTTGCGCGCCCATGCGCAACGTCATCGTCTCCTCCACCCGCCGCGTCTTCGACGGCTTCTTCAAGATCGACGAGGCGCGTGTCGCTCATCAGCAGTTCGACGGGACGATGGGGCCACCGCGCGACCTCTTGGTCTTCGAGCGCGGCGACGCTGCCGCGATCCTCCTCCACGATGTCGTCGCCGATCAGCTCGTGATGACCGAGCAGTTCCGCTACCCGACCTACGACAAGGGTCCGGGCTGGCTGCTGGAGATCGCGGCCGGGATGATCGATGGCGAGGACGAGCCCGAGGACACGGCGCGGCGCGAGGCCGAAGAGGAGCTGGGCTATCGCATCGAGGGCGAGCCGATCTCGCTGGGCACCTTCTACCTTGCACCGGGCGGCTCGTCGGAGCGGATCCACATCTTCTACGCCGAGGTCAGCGAGGAGAACCGCGTCGGCGAGGGTGGCGGGCTGGCGGCTGAGGGCGAGGACATTCGCGTCGCTCGCGTCGACATCGGCATGGGCAAGGTGGAGAAGATGCTGCGCGGCGAGGTGCATGACGCCAAGACCGTCATCGCGCTCCAGTGGTTCCAGCACCACATCTTGTAGTCTCCGCGGCGCGGCATGTCGGGCTAGACGCGGGAACCGCGGCGCTCTGCGCAGAGCGATACCGGCGTGTTGCACCACTTGGCAGGTCCCCCGTGAGCACTCGCCCACGGACCGGGCCAGCGGAGCGGGCCGTCCTTCGGGGCGGCCCGTCGTCGTTGTGGCCTACTATGCGCGCATCGGTTGGGGGCGGTGCCGCGTAGCTCAGCCTGCCGAGAGCACCGCTGGAAAGCGGAGGTCGCTGGTTCAAATCCAGTCGCGGGACCGTCCCCCAACCGTCTAAGCATCGGGCCTCGGCCGCACCCCGGACTAGGGAGTCGAGGACGGAGCGACGCGGCGTAGCTCAGGTCGAGCGGACGCAAGTCCAGGTAGAGCACCTCGGGTGACGCTGGGGAGGCCGGGCGTTCAAGTCGCCTCGTCGCGTCGCTCCAAGCCGGTGTGGCGATGACGCGGCCAGCCCGTACGCTTGGCCGATGGCCGGATCGCCCACGCTGGAGTTCACCGTCGAGCCGGACGACCTGCTCGTCATCGACGACTCGCTGACCGAGCGCGACTTCGAGGATCTGCTGGCGGTGTCGGTCGGCAGCGTCGACACGCTCGTCGTCGACTCGGAGGACGCGCCGTCGCTGGCCGAGGCGATGCCGTGGATCCCGGCGCTGCTGGAGGAGGGTGTCGTCGCCTACGTCAAGGCGAAGTTCGACGAGGCGAAGCACCCGCGCTGGCCGAAGGGCACGCCGCGCGCGGGCGAGTTCATGCAGATCGGTCAGCGCTTTGACTCCAACGGCAAGACCTACGAGGTGTCGGCCTTCACCGGAGGCAAGGTCGTCGCGCACCTCGCGACGGGATCGCACACCGAGACCCACGAGCTGGTGCTCGACAAGGCCGAGGCTGAGAAGGCGGTCAAGGCCCCGACGCAGGTTCAGATCGCGAGCGACAAGTCCAAGTCGAAGTCCGTCGCGGGGTCGGTCACGATCGACCCGTCCGTCGACAGCGCCAGCCACGATCCGTCGATCAAGAAGCCCGACTCGCTGGGCCTGACCGACGAGCAGTGGAAGCGCTTCGGCGCGCTCGACCAGCAGCACGCGATCGACCTGGAGGAGCGTTTCGGGAAGTGGTCGCCGGGCAAGTCCAAGAAGCTGATCTCCGAGCTTCAGCACCAGTACGACTCCTCGATCCAGCAGGTCATCTCCAGCGCGTTGAGCTCGCAGTACGGCAGCTCGAGCGGCAACACGCTCTCGCTCGCCGGCCTCGTCGGCGGCGCGCCGAGCCCGGCGTCGATCAAGAAGTACGAGACGGCCAAGCTGCTGCTGCGCGACACGGCCGAGGCCATCCAGTGGGACCTCTACCACCGGACCAAGGGACCGGACGTCGCGATGTTCCACTGGGGCGGCGGCAACCCCGAGGCCAAGCGCAAGGCCCACGTCGAGGGCAAGCTGCCGGTGCTCTCGGCCTACTCGTGGTCGACGGGCGCGTTCGCGACGACGGGCTTTGGCTCGACGCTGACGGCGGTGCCGATGGCGATTCGCCACGTCGAGATGCACACGCACTCCGGCGGCGTCTACACCTCCTTCGCCGGGGAGTACGAGGTCACGACGGGCGCGCGCTTGCGGCTGGACGACAACTCGTTTTTCACCTCGCTGAGCACCGTCCCGAGCGACGTCAAGAAGTACCTGGAGAAGATGGCCCCCAAGGGCGGCGAGCCCGCGTCGGGCGCGATCCTGCTGGAGGCGGCCAAGGCCGTCAAGGACCCGAGCTACGAACTGCCGCTGCCGGCGGAGCCGCCCGGCCTGACGACGATGCCGACGGCGGGCGGGACCAAGGCGTACACCGAGCTGCCGCTCGACATCGCCAAGAAGGTTGGCGAGGCGGCGATGAAGGCCAGCTACTCCGGTGGCTCGAAGGAGTCGGCGATCGGCGTCCTGTCGGAGCTGGGCGTCAAGCCCGGCGACTTCATCGAAGGGCTGAAGGGCACGCGCTACGTCGTCATCGCTGATCCGAGCGACGAGACGAGCAACCTGCGCTACGTCAAGGTCGAGCCCAACACCAAGCTCCCGAACTACTCCAAGAGCTACCCCTTCAGCGCCAGCGGCACCAACAACTTCTACCGGCTCGACGGCCACGTCGAGGTCCCCGCGCCGGAGAAGCAGAAGGGCTTCGAGGGGATCTCGGCCGAGGAGATGGCGGCGCTCAAGCCGAGCGGCCCGAAGAAGAAGCTCGCGGCGTTCTCAGCGGGCGGGAAGTTCGTACTCGACGGCGAGGCGTACGAGGTTGGCGCTCCGCACGTCAGCGGCAAGATCGAGGTCACGTCGCTGAGCACCGGCACCAAGTACCTCGTCAACTCCGGCTGGAAGACCTCGCCGGTCCTGCCCGACGCCAACTTCACGCCCGAGCCCGACGTGTCGGCCAAGACGTGGAAGGCCGGCGACCGCGTGCTCGTCACCGCGCCCGGCGTCGAGGGTGGCTTTGTGGCTCACGTGATCGAGCCCGTCATCGGCGGTGCCGACGGCGAGAAGATCACCGTGCAGTGGGACGGCGCACCGCTGGAGATCCCCAAGGCCAACATCAGCGAGGCCCCGACTCTGCCGGGTGAGACCGACTACGAGGTCGGCGACAAGTTCGCGTTCGAGGGCGGGACCTACACCGTCACCTCGATCCTGAAGGACGGCACGGTCCGCGCCAAGATCCCCGGCGGCAACGTCCAGAAGTTCTCCAAGGACGTGATGGGTGCGGCGATCGTCTACCGGCCCTCGACGTTCGCGGTCGGCAACACGGCCAAGGTCGGCGACCTCGACATCGGCGACACGGTGCAGGGCGGCGCGGGCGCGAAGATCAAGCCCTACGTCATCGTCGCCAAGCTCGACGGCAAGGTTCACCTCCAGAACCTTGAGACCGGCGAGACCGTCAAGGTCACCAAGAACAAGTCCTACAAGCGGCTGCTGGACGCACCCGCGATCGCTCAGCAGGGCGAGGTCACCAAGCCGGGCGAGCACAAGGGGCCGGCCAAGCTCGCGGGCGGCTGGGCCAAGACCGGCGAGGCGAAGCTCGTCAAGGATCTGGCCGTCGGCGACGCGATCAAGATCAGCAACAGCTACTGGGAGCTGACCGCCAAGAACGACGACGGCAGCTACTCCTTCGAGGCGCACTCCACCGACTCTGTCTGGGCCGGGCCGCAGACGATGGACAAGGACGTCGTCGAGAACTCGGCGACCCCGAAGAACATCTACGGCCCCGCGACCCCCGTTCAGCAGACCGCCAAGCCGGAGCTGAAGGGCACCTTCAACGACGCCGATTGGGAGGAGGGGCCGAAGGCCAAGCTGAAGGACTTGCCCGCGGGCACGGTGTTCGTGTCGGCGACCGGGCTGAAGATGCAGCTCAAGTCGACGTCGCCCAAGGGCGGCGCGACGGCGACGGCGCTGCACAACGGCAAGACGGTCAAGAACATCAGCTACGACAAGGACTACACGACGCTGGTCGAGAAGCCCGCGGCCGAGCCGGAGCCCGACCTCAAGCCCAAGGTCAAGGCCGCCACGCAGTTCGGTTTTGTGACGGTCGACGGGCTCCCTCAGCACCCTGACTACGACACCTACCTGCATCCGAAGTCGGGCAAGTTCAAGTACCCCAAGCTGAGCGAGATGCCCGCAGGGACGGTCTTCACCGACAAGGCTGGCAACGCCTACAAGATCCACCAGAGCAACGGGGGCGCAGTCGCGGTCTCCGACGGCCAGAAGATCTGGAAGGCCGATCCAGGCTGGCGCGGCAAGCTCGACGACGCAGGCAAGGTCGCGTTCCTGGACGACCCCAAGACCGCTGCGCCCCACGCCGACGCAGGCGAGGTCACGGTCGGCCACCTGAAGGCGGGTGACAAGTTCGTGGTCCCGGCCGGCTACTCCGGCGCGGGCAAGGAGTACGAGGTCGTCGACACGACCCTCATCAAGCATGCCTCCGCGCAGATCTTCCCCGACGATCCTCCGACATACACCACGATCAAGGTGAAGCCGACGTCAGGCGACGCGGACACCGACGAGATCGCCACGACGCTAGTGCCAGCGTCGGTGACGCCGGCCAAGCCCGATGGCGGGATCAACCTCATCCCGATCGAGGACGACGACGAGGACGAGCCCGGCCCGCCGCCCGGCCCCGCGCCCAAGATCGGCGAGCACGCGGGCCTGCCGGACGGCTTCGTCGTCAACACCACCACCTTCAAGGACTTGCCCGTCGGCACCTACTACGCCGTCGACCTCGGCACGACGTCGATCGTCGCGCAGATCACCGGCCAGACGACCGGCGGCGGGATCGAGGTCAAGACCCCGTACGGCACCAGCGTCGCCGACCCCGGCGCGAGCCCCGACTACGTCGGCGGCGTCGCCTCCGGCGCGTAGGCTGGATCGTCATGGCTGAGCAGGGAGGGACCACGCTGGACCCGACGGTGCCCGCCGACGTCCAGCCCGACGGCGTCGAGCGCTGGAAGCTCTGCGTCGCTGCCGCGCGGCAGTGGACCGGCCAGGACGACCAGGCGATGGAGACGCGCGAGTTCGCGCGGCGGCTCTACGACTCCTCGGTGCCGACGAGCGACGAGCTGGCCGAGGGCTTCGAGGAGAACCTGCACCCACGGCGGCGCGATGGCGAGTTCCGGCGCAAGCCGCAGATCGTGCGCCCCGTCGCATCGTCCGAGCCCAAGGTGTCGCTGGAGCAGATCGAGGCGCTGGGCCTCAACCGCTGGCCGCAGCCGAGCGCCTCGACCAAGAAGGTGCTCGGCGACCACGTCGACACGGCGGCCATGTGGTCGGTCAAGCGCAAGGCGACGGCCGGGGACTCGCCTGCGCACGCGCCCTACAAGGTCGCGCGCCGCGGCCTGCACGACAAGATCGTCGGCTCTCGGCTGGGCTCGGCTGTCGGCTCGCTGCTTGGCGACCACCACCCGCTGACGATCAAGCTCAAGGCAGGCGACCGTCTCAGCGACGAGGACAAGCAGACGATCCGCGACGCTGCCGATGCCGCGCGCGAAGATGACGACAGCCAGAGCCCGGACGCGCTGTTCATGGCAGGCGGGCCGGCGTCGGGCAAGAGCACGGTGCTGGAGCATAATCCCGGTCTCAAGCCGACGCACAGCGTCGCGATCGACTGCGACTCGCTGAAGCTCGACCTGCCGGAGTACCAGCAGCTTCGCGTCGCGGGCGATCGCTACGCGGCGAGCGCTGTCCACACGGAGTCCGGCGACATCGCCGCGCGGCTCGCGCACGAGGCCGGCGACCTTCGCCTCAACGTCGTTATCGACGGCACCGGCAACTCCGAGCGCGGCGCGTTCACGCGCGACCTCCTCAAGCAGCACGAGAAGGGCTACGACGTCTCGGTCATCTACGCAACGACGTCGACCGACACGGCGGTGCGTCGTGCCGTCGATCGCGCTGAGGCCACCGGCCGGTTCGTGCCGGTCCCGGCAGTGCGCGAACAGCACGCCAAGGTCTCGGCCAACTTCCAGGACATCGTCAACCTCGACTGGCTCGTCTCGCTCGACGTCTATAACGAGACTGGCCACATCGGTGAGATGACCGAAGAGGGCGACTTCTACGACATCGACGGCGGCGCGATGAACGCGTTCCGCGCGAAGGCTGATGAGCGTGCCTGACGACCCGCAGTTTCCCCCGGCCGGCTGGTCGGTGGAGCGTCCGTTCGACTTCGGCGACGTGCTCGACCGAGAGCCGCCGACCTACGAAGACGACGGCGAAGATCAGCCTGAGCAGCCCGCAGACGACTAGTCGATCCGGCGGATCGCTCTACACTGCGGGCTTGTGCCCGTCGTAGACGACCTCGCTGGACTCGCTCAGCAGCTCAACGGTCTCGCGACGGATGCGAGTCAGACACCCGAGGAGCGCGTCGCTGCGTTGCGCCGGTTCCGCGAGAGCGTGCTGGACGCGCGCGAGGCGACGGGGCCGCCGCACTACGGCGAGTACACGACGCTTGCCGGGCAGGCCGACACCTACATCAGCGCGAACGAGCTTCAGCGCGAAGCGAGCGCGATGGACGGCACGTTGGATCTTGCCCGGGTGCGCGAGGACGCGGAGATCCGCGATGTCCTCATCGCGCAGGGTGTCGCGACGGCCGACGAGATGGATGCCGCGGGCTGGCCATCCCACGCGGGTCTCGATGCGGCGGCCGAGGACGGCTCGCTGGAGGAGGTCGCGGTCGGGCAGTGGAAGGAGCTGCACCCGCAGGCGACGATGGGCCAGTTCAGCGACAAGCCCGGGGCCGCGGAGGGCGCGTGACGCTAGACGGTCCCGCAGCGTTCGAGCAGCAGCTCGGTCACGGCGTACTTGTCGGCGCGCACCCGGTCGGCCGGGGTGTTCACAAGGGCGGTCTCGGTGTTGACGGGAGCGCACCTGCATCGACTCCCGACGTCGTCGTGATGCGTCTTGCATCTGGCGCAGCGGACGACGGGCTTCGCGACGCGCGTGAGGTCGCTGTTGTGGCGGTTGTCGGCGCGCTTGACGACGCGCACGGCGTAGGGCGCTCCGGCGACCTGCCGGATGTAGTCGACGTAGCTCTCCAGCGGGTCGCGGGTCAGGGCCGTCACACCGTCGGCGATGTCCTTGCCGCACTGAATCGTGATGCGCCGCATGCGATCGACACGCTGGGCGTTGGTCGAAGCGTCTTCGATGACGTCGTGCAGCAGGCCGAGCGCTTCGATCACGACAAAGATGCGGTCGCTCGCCACCAGCGGCGTCAGCTCGCTCCACGCGATGTCCAAGGCCATGTCGGCGACCGCCACCGCGTGGTTGATGTAGGGCGTCCCGCCGCGATCGGTCTGGCCCTCGTGGGCCTCGGTGGCGATGCGTCGCGCGGCGATGACAGAGATGTCCTTGGTCGGCATGTCCACGATGTTAGCTCACCTGAAGGAGTAGCGCAATGAGTCCAGCACCCCACACCTGCCCGACGTGTTCGGGCTCCAAGACCAACGTCAACGGCGGGCCGTGCCCGACGTGCAACGCCACGGGCGTGGTCTGGAGCGACGAGAACGGCCAGCAGGAAGCCGCCACCTCGGGCGAGTCGCCGACCGACATCAACGGCCTGTGAGCGACCGCGTCTGCCGCAACTGCGGTGGTCGCCTCTACGACGGCGACGACCCCTACCAGATCGACGAGCTAGTCTGTCGAGAGTGCCAGCGCTCGCCGGCCGTGCAGATGCGCGTGCTGCTCGAACGTGCGAGGGAGCGGCTCATGCCGTTCGACGAGGCGTGGGTGTGGGCGATCGGTGAGCGGTTCCTACGGGACGACAAGCTGATCGACTTCCGCGGCGGCCGAGTGCGATGGCCGCACGACACCACGCACCGCATCGAGTGGAAGCAGATCCTCGGGTCGCCCAAGGACCGTGAGGTCTGGCGGCGGAGCTATCTCCGCGAGCCAGCGGGCGAGCGCGAGAAGACGCTGGTCAACCTCGCGGTCGCGGCGTGAAAGTCGTCTGGTACGAGCCGGTCCTGTTCCTCGCCAAGGGCGGCCTCGCGCTCAAGTTTAGGCCGCCCGGCGGGGGCGAGCCGATCTGGTGGACGGACGTGCCGATCGGTGCGGTGTCGTCGATGGCGTGGGAGGGCGAAGTCTTCGTGCCAACGCCGCACGTCCACGAGGACGGGCTGAGCGTCATCGTGCGATGTCCCGGTGGCCATCCGCGCAACGGCATCGAAGACCCCGGCTACGACTGGTACGTGGACGCTCCGGCGAATAACTGCACTCGCAGGGGCGAGCCGCATCGCTGCTGGGTGCGCCACGGCGATCCGCGTGACGGCACGCTGCACGTCGACAAGAACGGCGACACCTGTGCGGCTGGCGCTGGCAGCATCGTGACGCCACGCTGGCACGGCTTCCTCCACGGCGGCCAGCTCCGAAGCTGCTAAAGCCCGATCCGGGGCCAGCCTGATGCGCGGGTAGGCTTCGGGCATGCCCGCCTTCGTGCTGTCCGCCGCCGCCGCGGCCCGCGTCGTCTACGCCTCGTCGGCCGACGACGACACCGTGGTCGTGCGCAACACGGGTGCGAACCCGGCCGAGGTCTCCAAGGAGGGCACGCTCGTCGCCGGCCAGGGCGTCCCGATCGCCGCGGGCGGCACCGAGCGCTTCGACGTCCAGATGGGCGAGCAGCTCTACGCCCTCTCGGTGGCGGGCTCGACGATCATCGTGGAGTAGCGCCCGTGGCCGCTCGTTGCGGACTGTCTGCTTGACGCTCATCCTCCGAGCGAGCTAAGATCGTGGACAGGCAGGGGGACTCCCCTGCTAATCCCGACCAAGGATCAGGAGGACTGCATGTCGCAGCCGACCCCGGCGACGCTCCCTGCGTTCGTCGTTGACAAGAAGGGCCTCGCCAAGCTGCTTGAGCGGAAGGGCAAGGACTTCGCCGTCGTTGAGCTCGTCCAGAACGCATGGGACGAGGACACCACGCAGGTCGACATCATGCTCGAACGTGTCGAGCCGCTCGACGACCTCTGGATGCTCGTCGTCGAGGACGACAACCCGGAGGGCTTCAAGGACTTGGCTCACGCCTACACGCTCTTCGCGGAGAGCGCCAAGAAGGGCGACGCAACCAAGCGCGGCCGGTTCAACCTCGGCGAGAAACTCGTCATCGCAATCTGCGAGACCGCGACCATCGCCACGACGAAGGGCAAGATCATCTTCGAGGGCGACGAGCGCAAGATGACCGCGGCCAAGCGAAAGGCCGGATCGGTGTTCACCGGCTTCATGCGCCTCAGCGACCCCGACGTCGATGCGATCAAGGCGACGATCGCGACGCTGCTGCCACCCCACGGGATCAAGACGACCTTCAACTTCGTTGACATCCCACACCGTGAGCCGTTGCGCGCCTTCGAGGTCTCGCTGCGGACCGAGTTGGCCGATGACGACGGCCGGCTGAAGCCGACCACGCGCAAGGCCACCGTCGAGATCTACCAGCCGTTGAAGGGCGAGACGGCGATGATCTACGAGATGGGGATCCCTGTCGTGGAGACGGGCGATCGCTTTCACGTCAACATCGGCCAGAAGGTCCCGCTGCCGACCGACCGCGACAACGTGCCGCCGGGTTACCTGCGCGACGTGCGCGTGGCGGTGCTCAACGAGTGCCACGACCTGCTGCGCCCTGAGGACGCCAAGGCGTCGTGGGTCAGCAACGCGATGGAGGACGAGAAGGCCACGCCCGAGGCGGTCAAGGCGGCGTTCTCTGGCAAGTTCGGCGACAAGGCCGTCATCCTCGATCCCAACGACACCGAGGCCAACAAGATCGCGGCGCGCGAGGGCTACACCGTCGTGCCGGGCGGCGCGCTGCCGAAGGCGGCGTGGGACGCCGTCAAGACGGCGAAGGTCGCCCTGCCGGCCGGGCAGGTCACGCCGTCGCCGCAGGGGTATGGCGACGGTGAGGAGATCAAGCTCATGGACCCCGCGCACTGGCCCGAGGACGTGCAGAACATCGCGGCGTTCGCCAAGGCGTTCGCGGCGCGGCTGCTGCCCGAGCTGGCGGGGGAGATCTCGGTGCGGATCGCCAACGACTCGACGTGGCCGTTCGCGGCGACCTACGGGCCGAAGGCGAGCAAGACCGGCGGCGAGCTGACGCTCAACCTCGGCCGTCTCGGGTTCGCGTGGTTCAAGTCGCTGAGCGAGGCGGTGATCGACCTGCTGCTGCACGAGTTCGGTCATCACTACCACGACGACCATCTCGACCGCCGCTACCTCAACGCGCTGACGATGCTCGGCGCGCGCGCCGTGCAGGTGGCGCTGGAGGATCCGGAGTTCTTCGCCGAGTACGGCGCGAACCTCAAGGCCGCGGCGGCCTAGCCGACTAGTCCAGGTGTCCACGATGTTGCACCGGCACGCCGGATTCGCTAACGTCGTGGACACCGACCAAGGCAACCCGGCGCAGCCGGTGAAGGGAGAGCGTCATGAAGGCCAAGATCCACGTCCAGACGGCAGTGATCGCCGTCAGCATTAGCGCCTTGATGAGCGCAGGCGGCGCGGTCGCCGCCACGAGTCTCATCACCGGCAAGCAGATCAAGAACGGCTCGGTCACCCGCGCCGACCTCGCCGTCAGCGCGCGTCCTGCGACATCGGCGCAGCTTCGCAGTGCGGTCGTCGAGACGGTCAACGATCCGACGCTGGGCCTGAACATCACCATCCACGGTGAGAAGGGCGACAAGGGCGACGGCGGCACGGTTGGCGCGACCGGTGCGAACGGCGCGCAGGGTGCTCAAGGCACGCAGGGTGCTCAGGGAGCCGTCGGCGCTGAGGGCAAGGACGGTGCCAACGGCAGCGACGGAGCCAACGGCGCGAACGGCGCGAACGGGACCGACGGCTTGGACGGAGCCAACGCGGCCACGCAGGTGCTGACCGCGGGCGAGCACGGCTGGACGCTGCCCGGTAGCCCCGCGGCCACGATCGAGCGTGGTGAGCTGCGGCTCGGCGGCGGCAACGATCTGAGCACGCCTGCCGAGGGCGGCATCGGCGCGGTTTTGACGCTGCCGACGTTCCCCGCACTGAGCACGCTGAACGCGCTGAGCTTCTCGTTTCACGTGGACGACCGGCCGAACGCCTCGACCGCGGTCCCGGTGATCCACCTGTCGCTCTCCGACGTCAACCGCACCGACGTCTCGAACGTTCGTTCGACGGTGCTGGCACTCGTTGGCCGTCCCGCTGACGTTGGCGCGGCCATCACGCTCGACAGTCTCGAGGGCGACTGGAAGTCGCTTCGACCGATCGCAGGCGACTCGGACCTGACGCCGCAGTCGTTGGCCGACATCGTCGCGGCCAACCCCGAGGCGAAGATCAGCCGGATCAGCGTCGACAACGGAGGGCCGTCCGGCGGTCCCGACGCGTTTGCGGCCGGCGTGGACAACGTCGTCGTCGGCTTCGGCGACTCGTTCGAGCGTTACGACTTCGGCGGGTAGCCCTGGACGAACACCCGCCAGAGGCAAGAGGAGGCCCGCCACGT
>JBEVLC010000258.1:0-3896 GCA_040509415.1 Baekduia sp.
CGCGCGACCTCGGCGGCGCCGCCGGGAGTTCCCTCGTAGACGACGCCACGCACGGTGGTGTCGATCGTGCGCTCCATCATCATCGTCAGCCGCGAGCCATGCAGGTCGCCGTCGGGCGCCTTGCCCATCAGCCACAGCAACGCGGTCACGTTGTCGAGCCCATAGCGCAGCGATCCGACTCGGTCGGGGTCGCCGATGTAGCACTCGCCGCCGGCCGCCTCGATCTTGGTCCGGAAGCGCTCGTGCCGGGTGACGAAGCGGACGGCGTGGCCATCGGCGGTGAGCGCGCGCGTGAGCGCGAGGCCCGCCGTGCCGCCCCCGACCAGCAGGACCCTCACGCGCGGTCCCCGCCGGGCGGGCTCGGCGGGGTCGGGTTCCCGAGGATCTTCGCGCGGTACTCCTCCACGCCGATCTCCGGCAGGCCCTTCGCACGGCGGCGGGCGTTCTTGACGTCCAGCATCTGGACGACCTCCAGTTCTGCGAGGTGATCCTCGCGGCGCTTGATGGTCTCGGCGAGGTCGGAGCCGACGGTCGCGCGGATCCCCTCCTCGGTCAGCTCGGGCGCCCCTCGGCGCCGGCGGCGCGCGTTGGCTGCTTCGAGCATCTGATCGAGGTCGTCGATCTCGTTCTGGATCTCCTGCTCGGCCGAGCGCGTGGGCTTCCAGTCGAGCGTCTGCGCACCCGAGCGCGGGTGCAGCAGGCCGAGCAGCAGCAGGCCGACGATCATCCCGCCGATGATGCCGATCATGATCACGGCGAAGGGGTCCACGACCGCGATTCTACGCGGGCGCGCTGCGGGCCATGGACTGGCCTTCGTGCCGACCTGGCAAGCTGCCGGGGATGAGAGCACCGCAGGTGATCGGCGTCGTTGGCGCCGGAACGATGGGATCGGGGATCGCGCAGCTCGCGGCCCAGAGCGGCGCGCAGACGCTGCTGTTCGACCCGGTGGCGGACGCGGCGACCGCAGGCGCCGAGCGGGCGCGGGCGGGGATCTTCAAGTTGGTGGAGAAGGGCGTGCTGACCGAGGACCCCGAGGCGATCGGCACACGACTTGCGACCGTCGGCACGCTGGAGGAGCTCGCGCCGTGCGAGCTGATCATCGAGGCTGCCCCGGAGCGCCTGGAGCTCAAGCACGAGCTGTTCGCGGCGCTCTCGCGGATCGCGCCTCGCGCGGTGCTGGCCTCCAACACCTCGTCGATCCCGATCACGGCGATCGCGCGCGCCGCCGCCGCTCCCTCCCGCGTCGTCGGCCTGCACTTCTTCAACCCGGCGCCGCTGATGGCGCTCGTCGAGCTCATCGCCGGGCTGCAGTCCTCCGGCGAGGCGCTGGCGGTCGCCCGCGCCGCCGGTGAGGCGATGGGACGGCACGTCATCGACGCCGCCGACGGACCCGGCTTCCTGGTCAACCGCTGCAACCGCCCGTTCGGGCTTGAGGCGCTGCGACTGCTGCAGGAGCAGATCGCCGATGTCGAGACGATCGACGCGGTCGTGCGCGCCGCCGGCTTCCGGATGGGGCCTTTCGAGCTGCAGGACCTCGTGGGGATCGACGTCGGCTTCACGGTCGCCAAGTCGTTCTACGAGCTGAGCTTCGGCGAACCGCGCTGGCGCCCGTCACCGCTGAGCGCCCAGATGGTCGACGCCGGGCGGCTTGGCCGCAAGAGCGGCCAGGGCTGGTACACCTATGACAACGGCCAGCCACAGCGGCGGGAGGAGCCGGGCGCCCCGGAGCCGGGCGTGCCAGCCGGCGTCGACGGTCCGGTGCTGATCAGCGGCTTCCTGCCTATCGCGGACGAATTGCGCGCGCTGGCCGACGAGGCCGGCTTCGCCGTCACCGACGCCGCCGACGGCGAGGTGCCGTGGCTGATCCTCGAGTGCGGGCCGCCTGAGGACGACGCGGAGCCGCTGCAGGGCGCGCCACGCGCGCTGCTCTGCGCCGAGGGCGCGCTGCAGGCGCTCGACCAGGGCGCCGCGGCCGCGGGCTTCCACGCGCTCTCGCCCGTCGGGTTGGTGGAACTCACGCAGACGGAGGCCACAGCCGACGTCGCCGCGCAGCGCACCGAGGCCTTCTTCGGCGCCCTCGGCCTCCCGACCGTTTGGGTCGCCGACGCGCCCGGCCTCGTCCTCGGTCGCATCGTCGCCCAGGTCGTCAACGAGTGCGCCTTCGCCATCGGCGAGGGCATCGGCACCGCCGCCGACATCGACGACGGCATGAAGCTCGGCATGAGCTACCCGACCGGCCCCCTCGAATGGGCCGACGAGATCGGCCTCGACCACATCGTCATGATCCTCGACGGCCTCCGCGAGGAATACGGCGAGGAGCGCTACCGCACCGCCCCACTGCTGCGCCGCATCACGGCGTTCCACGAACACGAGCACGTCGAGCACGGTCACGACCACGACGAGCCGTGATCTACTAACCCATGGCCGTCGCCATCTTCCTCACCATCGTCTGGCTCCTGCTCGCCTTCCTGTTCCTCGCCCAAGCGCGGCGGCTGGAGGCCGATCCGTCGAAGATCGTTGATGGCCAGCCGCCGGATCGCTGGCGGCTGCTGGGCGCGCTCATGATCGGGCTCGCGATCATCAACGGCGTCGCGCTGCTGTTCGTCTGACCGGCGATCTCACGCCGCGACGCCTCGTAGCGTTGGACTTGCAGTGATCCCCTTCCAGCGCTTTCTCGACGAGCACCGCGAGCCGGTCTACCGGTTCCTCGTGGCGTCGGTCGGGCGCGACGGAGCCGATGACTGCTTCCAGGAGACGTTCCTGGCGGCGATGAGCGCCTACCCGCGGCTGCGCGCCCACTCCAACCACCGCGCGTGGGTGATGACGATCGCGCACCGCAAGGCGATGGACCACCACCGCGCCCGGGCCCGGCACGCGATCCCGGTCGCCGACCCACCGGAGGTCGCCCATCACGACCCGCCGCTGCCCGACGACGAGACCTGGGAGCGCGTGCGCGCGCTGCCGCCCAAGCAACGCGCCGCCGTGCTGCTGCGCTACGCCGGCGACCTCAGCCACGCCGAGGTCGCCATCGCGCTGGACTGCTCACCGGAAGCGGCCCGGCGCTCGGCCCACGAGGGCCTCAAGAAGCTTCGCCACGAGATGAGCCCCACGCCATGACCAACCGACTCCACCCACCCCAGGTCGACCCCGGCGCCGTCGCGGCCGCCGCCGCACGCTTCGTCGCCCGCGCCGAGCCCGACATCGCCTACGCCGTCGTAGACTCCCCCGTCGGCGCGCTGGTCGCCGCCGCGACGCCGCAGGGCCTCGTGCGCCTCGCCTACGAGGACTTCAACGGCGGCCTGGACGCCATCCTGGACAACCTCGCCGGCCGCCTCAGCCCGCGGATCCTCGAGAGCCCTGCGCGGCTGGACGACGTCCGCCGCGAGCTCGACGAGTACTTCGACAACAAGCGCACGGCCTTCGATCTTCCGATCGACTGGGCGCTCTACTCCGACTTCGGCCGCCGCGTGCTGGAGGCGACCGCGGCGATCCCGTTCGGCCAGACCGCGACCTACGGGGACGTGGCGCGCCAGGCGGGCAACGCCAAGGCGTCACGGGCGGCGGGACGAGCGCTGGGCGCCAACGCGATCCCGATCATCGTCCCCTGCCATCGCGTGATCGGGACGAGCGGCAAGCTCACCGGTTACACGGGCGGCATGCACCGCAAGGAGGCGCTGCTGCGCCTGGAGGGGATCGCCGTCTAGCGCGGCGGGCTCGGCGGCCCGGCGGAGGCGCCCGGGCCGGTGGCCGGCTTCGGGGTGGCGCTCGAAAGCGGCGTCACCTTCGGGTACTGGTACGTGTGCGGGGAGGGCTGCATGTCTATCTCTCTCTACGCATGAGCCCCGTTCGAGTTGCGGCCCAGTCGTGTTAAGCGATGTTGTTCGCCGCCCAGCGCA
>JBEVLC010000259.1:0-3823 GCA_040509415.1 Baekduia sp.
GGGCCGCCCTTCGGCGTTCTAGAGGGAAGGCTGCTCGCCGCGCTCGGCGGCGACCGTGCGCTCGATGCGCTGGGCGCGATCCACTGCCGCGACGATCCTGGCGGGGTTCGCCACGCCGCGGAAGGTGAAGTCCGAGTCATCGGTGCCGGCGGTGTCGAAGTCGACGGCGCCGACGCGCAGGAGGCGGTCCAGGAACGTCTGCTCGGTGTTGACATTCTGCACGCGGTTGATGCTGGTCTGCTGCACGCGCTTGGCCAGGATCCCCGTGCGGATGTTGAGCCGCTCGGTGCTGATGACATAGCGCGTAGCCATGCGCATGATCAGGCCGACGACGATCACCAGCGCCATGACGATCGCGAACGCGAGGATCCCCATGCCCGTCGACGATGCGAAGAACAGGATGGCGCCGATCGCGAGCGCGACCAGCAGCCCCTTGAGGTAGAAGCTCAGCACGCCACGCCACGACGGATGGCCTTCGAAGACGATCTCTTCCCCGGGATGCAGGTCCATGGTCTGCTCAGCCTATCCTCGTCGGGCCTCGTGTCCGCACCCATCGTCCAAGTCGAGCCGCTGACGACGGCCCGTGCGCTGCGCGGGCCGTTTGACTACCTGCGGCCCGACGGCGTCGATGTCGGATCGCTGCTGGAGGTCCCGTTCGGGCGCCAGCGGCTGACCGCGGTGGTCACCGGGTTGGCCGAGGAGTCCGAGCACAAGGTGGTCGCGCCGCTGCGCGTGCTGCCCGACGCGCTGCCGGGCGATCTCGTCGATCTCGGGCTCTGGCTGGGGCATGAGTACGCCTCGACGCCGGCGCGGGCGCTGTCGCTGATGCTGCCCCCGCGTGGGGCACGCGAGAAGGTCCAGCTGTGGGCGCAGCGCACCGACGAGGGCGAGGCGGTCCTGCTGGGCTCGGATCAGTCACCTGGAGGCACGGCGACCCGCCTCACCGGCAAGCAGCTCGGGCTGTTGCAGCAGCTGCCGCGCTTCGCGGGCACCGATCTCGGATCGCTGCGGCGCCTGGAAGCCCGCGGGCTGGTGGCGATCGACCCGCGCGGGCGCCGGCGCGCGCCGCAACACCATGCGGTCGGCGCACGCAAGCCCGCGCCGGCGCTCACGCCCGACCAGCAGGCGGCGCTGGACGCGGTCCTGGTGGAAATCGGTCCCCGCCCACCCGCCAACCCGCCCGCGAAGCTGCTCCTGCACGGCGTCACCGGCTCGGGTAAGACCGAGGTCTACCTGCGCGCCGCCGCCGAGACGCTGGCCCAGGGGCGCGGCGTGCTGATCCTCGTGCCCGAGATCGGGCTGACGCCGCAGATGATCGACCGCTTCGTGACGCGCTTCGGCGACACCGTCGCGGTTCTGCACTCCAAGCTCGGCGCGGGGGAGCGCTACGACGAGTGGCGCCGCTTGCGCTCCGGCGAGGCGCGCGTGTGCGTCGGGCCGCGCAGCGCCGTCTTCGCGCCGATCGCCCACCTCGGGCTCGTCGTCGTCGATGAGGAGCACGACGGCTCCTACAAGAACGAGGGCGACCCGCGCTATGACGCGCGGCTGGTCGCCGAGCGCCGCGCCTCCCAGCACGGCGCGGTGCTGGTCTGCGGCAGCGCGACGCCGCGGCCCGAGTCGGTTCACACGCTGCAGCGCATCCGTCTGCCGCGCCGCGTCGACGGTTCGCCGATGCCGCCGGTGGAGATCGTCGACCTCAAGGCCGCCGCCGGCGCCGTGCACCCGCGGACCCACGAGGCGCTGATCGACGCGCGCAAGGCGATCGTGCTGCTCAACCGCCGTGGCTGGTCGAACTTCCTCACCTGTCGCTCCTGCGGGCGCGTGTGGGAGTGCCCGGACTGCGATGTCGCGCTGATCCTGCACCGCGACCAGGGCGCCGTGGCGTGCCATCACTGCGGCCACCGCGAGCGGATCCCGAAGACGTGCCCGGACTGCGGCTCGGTGTCGATCGCGCGCCACGGTGCGGGCACCGAGCGCCTGGAGCATGACCTCGCGTCGCTGGGCAAGCCCGTCCTGCGGCTGGACGCCGACATCCGCGACGCCGGCGCGGTGCTCAGCGCATTTGAGCGCGCCGAGCGCGCGATCCTCGTCGGCACGCAGGTGGTGGCCAAGGGCCACGACTTCCCCGACGTCGACCTGGGCGTGGTGCTCGACGCCGACTCGACGCTGCGCTTCCCGGACTTCCGCGCCGAGGAGCGGACCTTCGCGCTCGTCACGCAGCTAGCGGGCCGGGCGGGCCGGGGCGGCCATGGCCGCGTGATCGTCCAGACCATCGACCCGACCGCCAGCGCCATCGTCCACGCGGCGACCCACGACAGCGATGGCTTCCTGGCCGAGGAGCTGGAGCGCCGGCGCTTCCTGCGCTACCCGCCGTTCTCGACGCTGATCCGGATCGTCTGCGCTTCCGAGGTCGTCGGCGCAGCCCACCTCGCCGCCACCGAGATCCAGGCGCGCCTACCCGGCTCGCTCGGTCCCGCACCGCTCTTTCGGCTGCGCGGCAAGGAGCGCAGCCAGGTCGTCGTCAAGGCGGCTGAGCGCCGGTCTGCGATCGATCAGGTCGACGCCGCCGTCCGCGAGGTCAGCGGCGCCAAGGCCCACAAGGCCGTCGCCTTCTCGGTCGACGTCGACCCGCAGTAGCGACGCGGCGGCACCACGCTGAGCCCCTCGGGGTCAGACCCCACAACGACTTCGCCACTCCGCAACGGGGTCAGACCCCAAAACGGAATTGCGACGAGGTGTTCGCGATTCGTGCGCAGCTAGCATCCGAGCCGTGGCCCAGCACCACGAAGAGCTCGAAGAGGCCCCGGAGCCTGCGACCACCCTCGATCCCGAGACCGCCGCGCGGCGCCGCGCGGCGCTCGAGCACGTCCGCAAGTTCGGCGACCCCGTGCTGCGCTCCAAGGCGCGCCCGGTCGACCGCTTCGACGACGAGCTGCGCGACGAGATCGCGCGCATGGGCGTGCTGATGCACGACGCCTACGGGATCGGGCTCGCGGCCACCCAGGTCGGCATCCTGCATCGCGTCCTCGTCTACCGGGTGGAGTCCGACAGCCCGGTCAACGCGTTGGTCAACCCCGAGATCGAGTGGTCCTCCAAGGACAAGGAGTACGCCGAGGAGGGCTGCCTGAGCCTGCCCGCCGTCCACGTCGACGTCGAACGCCCTGTCCATGTGCGGGTCAAGGCCCAGGACGAGCAGGGCGAGCAGATCCTCGTCGAGGCCTCGGGGCTGGAGGCACGGGTCATCCAGCACGAGATGGACCACCTCGACGGCGTGCTGATCCTCGACCGCACGTCGCGCGACCAGCGCAAGGAGGGCATGCGCGCCCTGCGCGCCGCCCTTGAGGCGGCAGAAGCAGACGACGCCGCCTAGTGGGCGTCGTGTACCTCGGCACGTCCGAGTTCGCCGCGGGCGTGCTGCGGGACCTCGCCGACGGTCCGCACAAGCCGGCGCTGGTCATCACGCGGCCCGACGCCAAGCAGGGGAGGGGCCGCAAGATCGGTCCGCCGCCCGTCGCCGTCACCGCCCGCGAGCTGCGCATCGAGACCATCCAGCCGGTGTCGGTCAACGACGAGGAGACGAGCGCGCGTGTGGCGGCGGTGAAGCCGGACGCGGTGATCCTGTGCGCGTTCGGCGCGCTGGTCAAGGCGCCGCTGCTGACCGACCACGACATCTTGAACGTGCACCCGTCGCTGCTGCCGCGCTGGCGCGGCGCGGCGCCCGTCGAGCGCGCGATGATGGCCGGCGACGCCCAGACCGGCGTGTCGATCATGCGCCTCGTCGCCGAGCTCGACGCCGGCCCGGTCTACGCGCAGCGCGCCGAGC
>JBEVLC010000260.1:0-4159 GCA_040509415.1 Baekduia sp.
CGGCGAGGCCGCGCGCCGCGCCCGCGCGCTGCGCGCCGGCGCCAACGCTTACGCGCGCACCGCTGGAGCGACCGGCAAGACGATCCTCGCGCTCACCGCCGCCCGCAGCGGCAGTGCGCGCTGCGCTGGGAAGGTCGACTTGCTCGCGCGCCTGCAGTCCTACGGTCGCGCGGGCCGCTACGGCACCACGATCTTCGACCAGACGCTCGCGATGCTCGCCGCGCACGCGCTGCACGTCGGCCCGTCGCAGAAGGCCGTGAACGTGCTGCTCAACGCCCGTGGCGCCGGCGGCTGGAACTTCAACCTGACGCGCTCCGGCGGTCGCGCCGACGACGTCACCAGCACCGCGATGGCGATCCTCGCCGCTCGTGCCGCGGGCGTCTCGGCCCGCAACGGCACGCTGCGCGCGGGCCTGCGCTGGCTGCGCGCCCAGCGCACGCCGGCCGGTGGCTTCGCCCTCGGCCGCCGCGACCGTAACGAGGCCAACTCGACCGCGCTGGCGATCCAGGCGGCCGCCGCGATGGGCAGCCGCGACACCCGCGCGACCCGAGCGCTCGCGTCCCTTCAACGCTCGGGTGGCGCCTTCCAGTTCACGCGCGACGACGCCGGCAGCCGCGTGCTGGCCAGCAACGACGCGGTCGTGGCCCTCAGCGGCCACCGCCTGCCGGTCACCACGCTGCACCGCACGCCCGGCCGCTGCTGACGCCTGCCGGGATGGCATGTGCGGACTGGCATATGTGAGCCGTCGTCGCGAACGCCTGCTCGTATAGGGTCCGCCGCTCTTATGCGGATCGGTGTCCCGAAGGAATCGATCGAGGGTGAGCGGCGGGTTGCGCTGGTCCCCGAGGTCGTGAAAAAGCTCGTCGCGAAGGGTCATGAGGTCGTGGTGGAAGGCGGGGCCGGACAGGCTGCGCTGGTCCCCGACGCGCTCTTCACCGACGCCGGCGCGACGATCGGCGACCCGTGGGGCGCCGAGGTGATCGTCAAGGTCGCGCCCCCGGCAAATGGGGAGCTCGGGCGGCTTGCCGCGGGCCAGACGCTGATCGGGTTCCTTAACCCGCGCGGCAATCCCGATGGCCTGCAGGCGGTCGCCCAGACCGGTGCGACGGCTTTTGCGATGGAGGCGATCCCGCGGATCTCGCGCGCTCAGGCGATGGACGCGCTGAGCTCGCAGTCCAACGTCGCGGGCTACAAGTCGGCGCTGCTCGGCGCCGACCGCGCGACGCGCTTCTACCCGATGTTGATGACGGCGGCGGGCACGATCCCGCCGGCCAAGGTCTTGGTCTTGGGCATCGGCGACGCCGGGCTGCAGGCGCTGGCCACCGCGCGCCGCCTTGGCGCGCAGACCACGGGCTACGACGTGCGACCGGAGACGGCCGAGCAGGTCGAGTCGCTCGGCGCCAAGTGGCTGGACCTCGGCATCGAGGCCGCCGGCGAGGGCGGCTACGCGCGGGAGCTGACCGACGAGGAGCGCGCCCAGCAGCAGCAGGCGCTGACCGACGCGATCAAGGGCTTCGACGTGGTCATCACCACCGCCTTGGTCCCCGGCCGGCCGGCGCCGCGCCTGGTCACCGCCGAGGCTGTCGAGGGCATGAAGCCCGGCAGCGTCATCGTCGACCTCGCGGGGGAGACGGGCGGCAACTGCGAGCTGACCGAGCCGGGCGAGACCGTGGTCAAGCACAACGTCACGATCGTCTCGCCGCTGAACCTCGCGGCGACCATGCCCGAGCACGCCAGCGCGCTGTACGCGCGCAACCTGCAGGCGCTCATCGAGCTGCTGGCCGACGACGAGTCCGGGGCCTACACGCCCGACTTCGAGGACGAGATCGTCGCCGGCGCCTGCGTCGTCAAGAACGGAGAGGTGCAGTAGATGTTGGTCACCAACTTGGCGATCCTGGTGCTGGCGGGCTTCGTCGGCTACGCCGTCATCTCGAAGGTCCCCAACACGCTGCACACGCCGCTGATGTCGGGCACGAACGCGATCCACGGGATCGTGGTCCTCGGCGGCATCCTGCTGCTGGTCGAGGGCCACTCCGACGGCGCGCTCAACAAGCTGCTGCTGGTCATCGCGGTCATCTTCGGCACGATCAACGTCGTCGGCGGCTTCCTGGTCACCGACCGGATGCTGGAGATGTTCAAGGCCAAGCCCAAGGATCAGGTCGAGGCTGGAGGGAAGGAGGCCTGATGCTGGCGTCAAGCTTCATCACCGACCCCGACTTCACGGCGGTCCTCTACATCATCAGCTTCTCGCTGTTCATCTACGGCTTGAGCGGCCTGACCGGGCCGAAGACCGCCGTGCGCGGCAACCGCATCGCCGCGGTCGGCATGGCCATCGCGGTCATCGCGACGCTGCTGGTCCCCGACGTCAACAACATCGTCTTGATCATCCTCGGCGTGGCGATCGGCACCGCCGTCGGCGTGCCCGCGGCGCGCCAGGTCAAGATGACCCAGATGCCGCAGATGGTCGCGCTGTTCAACGGCGTCGGCGGCGGCGCGGTCGCGCTGATCGCGTGGGTCGAGTTCCGCGAGTCCGGCGGCTTCGCCCACGTCCCGACCTACGTCGCGATCTTCAGTTGCTTTGCGGCGATCATCGGCAGCGTGTCGTTCTGGGGCTCGAACATCGCGTTCGCCAAGCTCCAGGAGCTGATCGACGGCAAGCCGGTGAAGCCATTCGGGTCGGCGACGGCGCTGGTCAACGGGGCGCTGCTGCTGATCTCGGTGGCCTGCGGCGTCGCGATCGTCGCAGGCTCGCACGACGAGATCCTGATCATCGTCCTCCTTATCAGTGCCGCGATCGTCGGCAACCTCCTCGTGCTGCCGATCGGCGGCGCCGACATGCCGGTGGTCATCTCGACGCTGAACGCGTTCACGGGCCTCAGCGCCGCCGCGACGGGCGTCGCGCTCAACAACACCTCGCTGATCGTCGCCGGCATGATCGTCGGCGCCTCGGGCACGCTGCTGACCCAGCAGATGGCCGTGGCGATGAACCGCACGATCACGTCGGTGCTGCTCGGTGGCTTCGGCGGCGAGGTCACCGCCGAGGCCGGCGCCACCAGCGCGTCCGGCGGCACCGTGCGCAGCACCTCCGCCGCCGACGTCGCGATCCAGATGGCCTATGCGCGCCTGGTCGTCGTCGTCCCCGGCTACGGCATGGCCGTCTCCCAGGCCCAGCACGCCGTCCGCGAGATGGCCAAGCTGCTGGAGGCCAAGGGCGTTGAGGTCAAGTACGCGATCCACCCGGTCGCGGGCCGCATGCCGGGCCACATGAACGTGCTGCTCGCCGAGGCCGACGTGCCCTATGACCAGCTCAAGGAGATGGACGACATCAACGGGGAGTTCCCGCGCGTCGACGTCTCGCTGGTCATCGGCGCCAACGACGTGACCAACCCCGACGCGCGCAACAAGGCCGACTCGCCGATCTACGGGATGCCGATCCTCAACGTCGACGACTCCGCCAGCGTCATCGTCCTCAAGCGCTCGATGAGCTCCGGCTACGCCGGCATTGATAACCCGCTGTTCGTCAATCCCAAGACGAGCATGCTCTTCGGCGACGCTAAGGGCTCGGTCTCCGACATCACCGAGGAGCTCAAGGCGCTGTAGCCCGAAGCATGGGAAGGCGGTGCCGCCCCGGCATCGCCGACCCCCTTTCAGAAGCGGCGCAAGGGGGGTAGCCTCGCTGATGTGAGCGCTGTGCCGCTCGAGGTCAAGGCCATCGTCGCCATCGCGCTGGTCCTCTCTGTTGCCCGGGCCTTCCTCGGCGTGCCCGCACGCCGCGCGCACGAGCGCCTCGCCCGGACGCTCGTCGGCCTCTCGATCTGCCTCTACGTCCTGGCCGGCGAGGCGTTGCTGGAGAACGAGGACGGCATGGCCGGCGCGTTCGTCATCTGCGGAGTCGAGGCGCTCTGCCTCGCGGCCTGGGTCGCCCGCCGCCGCGACGACGACGACGGCTGGGACGACGGCGGCGGAGGTGGGGGCGAGGGCCCCGACGACGATCCGCCGACGCCGATCGACTGGGACGCGTTCGACCGCGCCCGCGACGGCTGGCGCCCGCGTGAACCCGTCGCTTAGCCTCCCGTCGCCGAACTGACGTCAAGCGCCCGCGCGGCGGGCCGACCACCGGAGGAGGATGGTCGGCGCCGTCAAGAAGAAGAAGGCCGCG
>JBEVLC010000261.1:0-7050 GCA_040509415.1 Baekduia sp.
CTCACGGGGCGCCCTTCGTCGTTCAGCTCCCGGTCGCGGAGAAGTGCTGGTGGTCGGTCGGGCTGGGCCAGCGCCCGCCCCAGCCCCAGCCGGCCTTGGCGAACGCGCGGACAAGAACGCCGCCGGCGTAGGCCATGCCCTTGCGGCGCCGGGATCGGTCGAGGTACGGCCGGGAGGCCGGATGGGTCGTCGTGCCGTTGGCGTAGATGTAGGGGTTCTCGATCGGGTTGACGTCGATCGCGCGGCCGTAGGCGTGCTGCGACCACCGCGTCGCGCCGGTCGCCCGGCGGCAGTTGAAGGCCGAGGTGTTGTCGGCCTCGATCGACCGGTGGTCGCTGGCGCCGTAAGCGTCGACCAGATGCATCCGGCGGATCGGGAAGCGCTGCGCGAAGAGCTCGGCGAACGCCGTCCGCACGGCACCCACTGCGGAGACGTTGACCACGAGTTCGCCGCGGCGCACGGCGCCGTCGAAGCCGTAGTGGCTCAGCCGCACGTACCGCAGGTCGTCCAGCGCCACGGGGCAGCCGGGTCGCCAGGACGAGCCGTTGAGGCGGTGGCGCTGCACGATCGTGAGCGGCGTGGCCGAGAACGCGTAGGCCGGCGGGACGTCGGCGACGAGCATCGGCATAGAGAACCACACCCGACGTTGGTAGCCTGGAGGTGTCGAAGGGAAGTAGCCCGACGGCGTGTCTCCGTCAGCACGGTCGGCTCCCATGAGCCACCCGGAGCACGCGGCCTCAGCTCAGAGGCGGTCAAACCTTCGCGGATCACCGACCCGCGAAAGGCCTCCGTCTCCCCATGAAGTGGATCATCCTCTTCGGCGCGCTTGCCGTCCTGCTGACGTTCGACCTGTGGCTGGCCCGGCGCGAAAGCCGTGGCGCCGGCATGTCCGTGCGCACCGCCACGGTGCACTCGATCGGCTGGCTGGTGATCGCGCTCGGCTTCGGCGCCGGGATGCTCGCGCTGCTCGGTGGTCGCGACGCCAGCCTCTACTTCGCCGGCTACCTCGTCGAGAAGTCCCTGTCGCTGGACAACGTCTTCGTCTTCCTGCTGATCCTCACGAGCTTCGGCATCCCCGAGGCCCAGCGCCACCGCCTGCTGACCTGGGGCATCGTCGCCGCACTGGTCCTGCGTGGCGCCTTCATCGCCGTCGGCGCGACCGCGCTGCACCACGCCAGCTGGATCTCCTACCTCTTCGCCGTGCTGCTGATCTGGACGGGCTGGCGCATGTACCGCCACCGCCACGACAGCGAGGGGGAGACCGCGTTCGTCGACAAGCTCAAGGCGCGGTTGCCCAACCTCTCGGTGGCGACCGCCGCGGTCGCGGCGCTGGTCATCGCCGACATCGTCTTCGCGATCGACTCGGTCCCATCGATCCTGGCGATCACCGACGACCCGTTCGTCGTCTTCGCCGCCAACGCGTTTGCACTGCTGGGCCTCGCGCCGCTCTTCTTCTTGGTCGCCGACCTAGTCGAGCGGCTCTACTACCTCAAGACCGCGCTGGCGGCCCTGCTGGTGATGATCGGGATCAAGATGGCCGCCGGCGAGGCGTTCGGCAAGCTCGGGCCCGAGTACAGCCTGCCCGCGATCGCGCTCGTCCTGGGCACGGGCGTCGTCGCATCGCTGCTGCGCGACCGTCGTCTGGCGCGCGAGGCCGCCCGTCGCTACACTGCCGCCGTCGGCCAATAGTCGTAGCCGCCCAACAGTCGTCTTCCGCGCCACATACGCGGGGGCCAGGGCGGGGTCCGTGAGCGCTGACAGCCCCTCTATGGGGGTCCGCGTCGGCCTGTGCTAGATTGGCAGGTCGCGTCTCTGCGCCACCGCGCGAGCGCCCCCTCCCGTTTGTTCACCGCCTCCACCCCTGAGGAGTCGCCGTAGTGCCTGCCCTCGACGCCCCCCGGACGCGCCGCAGCTTTGCGCGTCTGGAGAAGGTCCTCGACCTTCCCAACCTGATCGACATCCAGCGCCGCTCGTTTGAGTGGCTCGTGGACACGGAGGCCGGCGGCCTCCGCGAGACGATCGACGACATCTCGCCGATCGAGGACTACACCGGCCACCTGGCCGTGAACTTCGGCGAGTTCGTCTTCGACGACCCGCCGAACACGATCGCCGAGTGCCGCGAGAAGGACCTCACCTACTCGCGTCCGCTCACGGTCACCGTCGCCTTCATCAACCACGAGACGGGCGAGATCCGCGAGCAGTCAGTCTTCATGGGCGACTTCCCGTGGATGACCGAGCGCGGCACGTTCATCATCAACGGCACCGAGCGCGTCGTCGTGACGCAGCTGGTCCGCTCGCCGGGCGCCTACATCATGGAGGCCAAGGACCGCGAGAAGCAGGTCTTCACCGCCAACCTGATGCCCGCGCGCGGCTCCTGGCTGGAGATGGAGATCGACAAGAAGGGCAAGGTCTTCGTCCGCATCGACCGCAAGCGCAAGCTGCCGGTCACCGTCCTGCTGCGGGCCATGGCCTACAACCCGGAGACCGACTCCGACGTCGAGGAGAGCCACGAGGACATCGAGCGCCTCGACAAGGAGCTCGCCGAGCTCTTTGACAGCTCGCTCTACATCCGCAACACGATTGAGTCCGATCCCGAGGCGACGAAGACCAAGAAGGGCGCGCTGATCGAGCTCTTCAAGAAGCAGCGTCCGGGCGAGCCGCCGTCGGTGGACGCCGCATACGCGCTGCTCAACCAGCTCTTCTTCGACCCCAAGCGTTACGACCTCACCCGCGTCGGGCGCTACAAGCTCAACGCGCGCCTGGGCCTCGACATCGACCTCGAGACCCGCACGCTGACCCACGACGACATCCACGCGCTGGTCCGCGAGCTCATCAGCCTGCCCAAGCTGCTCGGCATCCCCGAGGACGGCGAGGTCGAGATCAAGGACTACGCCGCAGAGGCCGTCGCGCTGCCGCGTGAGCCGATCGCCGACCGCCTCGACGAGTACGAGCACTTCGGCAACCGCCGCCTGCGCACCGTCGGCGAGCTCATCCAGGAGGCCTTCCGCATCGGCCTCTACCGCATGGAGCGCGTCGTCCGCGAGCGCCTCACGACGGAGGACGAGGACACGATCACGCCGCAGACGATCGTCAACATCCGCCCCGTCGTCGCCGCCCTGAAGGAGTTCTTCGGGTCGTCGCAGCTGTCGCAGTTCATGGACCAGACGAACTCGCTCTCGGGCCTGACGCACCGGCGCCGCCTGAGCGCGCTGGGCGCCGGCGGCCTGACCCGCGAGCGCGCGCCCATCGAGGTCCGCGACGTTCACCCGACGCACTACGGCCGCATGTGCCCGATCGAGACGCCGGAGGGTCCGAACATCGGCCTCATCGGCTCGCTCTCCAGCTACGCGCAGGTCTCAGAGCACGGCTTCGTCACGACGCCCTACCGGGTGATCGAGGACGGCGTGGTCACCGACAAGCTCGTGCACCTGGACGCCACGCAGGAAGAGCAGCAGCTGATCGCGCAGGCCAACCAGCCGATCGACCCCAAGACGGGCAAGCTGAAGGGCCCCGAGGTCCTCTGCCGCACGCTGGCCGGCCAGTACGTCACGGTCGGTCCCAAGGACGTCGACTTGATGGACGTCTCGCCCGAGCAGATCTGGTCGGTCGCCACGGCGATGATCCCGTTCCTCGAGCACGACGATGCCAACCGCGCCCTAATGGGCTCCAACATGCAGCGCCAGGCCGTGCCGCTGCTCAAGACCGACGCCCCGCTGGTCGGCACCGGCATGGAGCGCCGCGCCGCCCTGGACACGGGCGACCTGATCCTGGCCAAGAACGCCGGGACGATCGCCTACGTCGACGCCGAGCAGATCGTCGTCGAGCACGCCGAGGGCAAGGACGAGTACCCGCTCCAGAAGTTCATGCGGTCAAACCAGGGCACGCTCATCCATCAGAAGCCGCTGATCGTCACCGGTCAGCAGGTCAAGCAGGGCGAGCTCCTCGCTGACGGCTCGGCCTCCGACAACGGCGACATGGCGCTGGGCAAGAACCTGATGGTCGCCTTCATGTCCTGGGAGGGCTACAACTTCGAGGACGCGATCATCCTCTCCAAGCGCCTGGTCAAGGACGACGAGCTCACCTCGATCCACATCGAGGAGTACGAAATCGACGCCCGCACGACCAAGCTGGGTGACGAGGAGATCACGCGCGACATCCCGAACCGCTCGGAGGAGTCGCTGCGCAACCTCGACGAGCGCGGGGTCGTGCGCATCGGCGCCGAGGTCGGGTCCGGCGACCTGCTGGTCGGCAAGGTCACGCCCAAGGGCGAGACGGAGCTGACCGCCGAGGAGAAGCTGATCCGCGCGATCTTCAAGGAGAAGGCGCGCGAGGTCCGCGACACCTCGCTCAAGGTCCCGCACGGCGAGGGCGGCGTCGTCATCGACGTCATGACCTTCAGCCGCGAGAACGGCGACGACCTGCCGCCCGGGGTCAACGACCTCGTCCGCGTCTTCGTCGCCAAGAAGCGCAAGATCTCCGAGGGCGACAAGCTCGCCGGCCGCCACGGCAACAAGGGCGTCATCTCGAAGATCGTCGACGAGCAGGACATGCCCTTCCTCGAGGATGGCACCCCCGTGGACGTCATCCTCAACCCGCTGGGCGTCCCGTCGCGCATGAACGTCGGCCAGATCCTGGAGACCCACCTCGGGTGGGCCGCCGCACAGGGCTGGTACGACGACGACGAGAAGGGCTTCAAGCACGGCGACCGCGTCTACACCGCCACGCCGGTGTTCGACGGCGCCTCGCTGGAGGACGTCGACAAGGCCCTCGTGCGCTGGCAGGAGGACCACAAGAAGTCCGGCGGCAAGATCAACATGGACGTCGACACCAGCCGTGTCCCGGGTCGCCAGGCCACCGGCAAGTTCCGCCTCTTCAACGGTCGCACCGGCGAGCCGTTCGAGGAGACGGTGACCGTCGGCTACATGTACATCCTGAAGCTGCTGCACCTCGTGGACGACAAGATCCACGCGCGCTCCACCGGTCCGTACTCGCTGGTCACCCAGCAGCCGTTGGGCGGCAAGGCGCAGTTCGGCGGCCAGCGCTTCGGCGAGATGGAGGTCTGGGCCCTGGAGGCCTACGGCGCCGCCTACACGCTGCAGGAGATGCTGACGATCAAGTCCGACGACACCGTCGGGCGCGTCAAGGCCTACGAGGCCATCGTCAAGGGCGAGAACATCGCCGAGCCGAGCATTCCCGAGTCGTTCAAGGTGCTGCTCAAGGAGATGCAGTCGTTGGCGCTGGACGTCAACGTCGTCTCCGAAGAGGGCCAGCGGGCTGAGATGGCCGACGAGGACGACGACCTGCTGCGCGCCGCCGAGGAGCTTGGCATCGACCTGTCCGGCGTCCGGGCTGGCGAGGCTCCGGCGGTCGAGGCGGCTGACGAGGCCGTTGAGGGCACCGACGACGCCGGCGCGTCAGAGGCTGCGCCGGAGGAGACGGTCGACGAGGCACCCGACCTCGACATCGACGGAGAGATCGACCTGGGCGAGCTGCCCGAGGACGTTCCCCCGGCGGTTGTCGAGGACGAGGCGTAGGACCCACCCGAGAAGACTGAAAGAGATCGCATGATCGACATCAACAACTTCGACGCCATCGAGATCGGACTGGCGTCCTCCAAGCAGATCCGCGGGTGGTCCTCGGGCGAGGTCACCAAGCCGGAGACCATCAACTACCGCACGCTCAAGCCGGAGAAGGACGGCCTCTTCTGCGAGCGCATCTTCGGTCCCACCAAGGACTGGGAGTGCTACTGCGGCAAGTACAAGCGCGTCCGTTACAAGGGCATCGTCTGCGAGCGCTGTGGCGTCGAGGTCACGCGCTCCAAGGTGCGCCGTGAGCGCATGGGCCACATCGACCTGGCCGCCCCGGTCAGCCACATCTGGTTCTTCAAGGGCGTCCCGAGCCGCATCGGCTACCTGCTCGACATGGCTCCCAAGGAGCTCGAGAAGATCCTGTACTTTGCCGCGTCGATCGTGACGTGGGTCGATCAGGAGGCGCGCTGGCGCGACCTGCCCAAGCTCGAAGGCGAGATGCAGGAGGAGCTCACGCGCCTGCGCGCCGAGGAGAACGAGCGCGTCGAGGAGCTGCGCACCTCGCGCGAGGCGCGCATCGCGTTCCTCAGCTCCGGCGAGATGACCGACTTCGGCGACGAGGACACCCTCTGGGCCGAGTCGCTGGACATCAACGTCAAGAAGCTCTCCGACGACGAGCGCGAGAAGCTCGTCAAGGAGATCCAGAAGACCTTCGCGTCCGACATCGACGACACGCAGGCCTACTACGAGGACGCCCGCGAGCGCCTCAAGGACGTCTGGAAGCTCTTCTCCAACAAGGACGAGCCGGCCGACGAGCCGCCCCAGGAGGGCGAGGACTGGCCGCTGAACACCTACGCCGACAAGGCCGCCGAGAAGGACGACTTCCGTCCGAAGACGATCATCGCCGACGAGACGTTCTTCCGTGAGCTCAAGCACCGCTTCGGCTCGCCGTTCGGCTTCGGCGAGTACTTCGGCGGCGGCATGGGCGCCGAGCACATCCGCACGCTGTTGCAGGAGAAGGACGAGTACGACCGCCTCGCGCCCCCGCGCGACACGGATGCCGACCGCCTCGCGGGCGACGACCTCGCCCCGCAGGACCAGCCCGGCATCGTGCTCGAGCATGAGCGCGAGGACCTCGAGGACCAGGTCAAGAACGGCAAGGGCCAGAAGCAGGCTCGCGCGGTCAAGCGCCTGAAGGTCCTCTCGGCCTTCCTGCACTCCGACAACAAGCCCGAGCACATGGTGCTCGAGGCCGTGCCGGTCATCCCGCCGGAGCTGCGCCCGATGGTGCAGTTGGACGGTGGCCGCTTCGCGACCTCCGACCTCAACGACCTCTACCGCCGTGTCATCAACCGCAACAACCGGTTGAAGCGTCTGCTCGACCTCGGCGCCCCCGAGATCATCGTCAACAACGAGAAGCGCATGCTGCAGGAGGCCGTCGACGCGCTGTTTGACAACGGCCGCCGCGGCCGGCCCGTCACGGGCCCGGGCAACCGTCCGCTGAAGTCGCTCTCCGACATGC
>JBEVLC010000262.1:0-11154 GCA_040509415.1 Baekduia sp.
ACTAGAAGCATTCCCGCTCAGTCGATGACGTTCAGCAGACCAGTAGGGGTCCCGGAACCTCGCAGAGTGGCAGGGAAGTTGATACCAGAAACATGCGCAACCAAGCCCGACGATCCCTCGAAGTCAAACCTCCTCAAGCCGACAGCATTAGGAGTGAAAGTGACTGAGAAAGCAGTCCCAGTCACTTGAATTTGAACCCCATTGTTGCCGCACTCATTGAGAGTTCCGGGCTTAGTCTCAAAATGAATGTCTATGTCGACCTCATGGAACTGCATGAAGTGAGTCCCCGCAGCCCCGGGAATCACAGTCCCCGCCCATGGCATGTCAGTACCGACAACAGTCACAGTACAACCCTTGGCTAACCCGACATCGCCGTTGCAATTCACGAAACTGGCGCCGGTTATAGTCGCCAGCGCAGCGGTGTCAACGGTGACGCTGAACGTCGTGGCAGCACAGGACGTCCCCGAGTTGATCGCCGGGATGGAGAACCCGAAGTTGGCCGAGTCGATCCTGCCATCTGTAGTACCGACAGGCGCCCAACTCGCCGCCGACACCACCGACGGCACCACAAATGCACACAACGCCAACACAACACCCAAGCGCAACACGGTCTTCTTTACAACCATCTTGAACATCTGGAGGCACTCCTCATGAGCCCGGTACGCACCGGGATCTACCGCGGCCTAGGAGCGCCGACGTGCCAACGGCGCGCCTCGCGGCCGCCCGAATGACCGGCCTGCCCACCGGCAGAGACCCACGCCAAGGGACAGACCACCGCAACCAGCTCAGGCCCGGACACCTCCTCCCCGAAGCGACAGCACCGACTAGTGCCGATCAAGCCCTTCTCGGCCCACATGCGCAGTGCTACAACAAGATCAGTAGTACTGGCCCGCCCGCGCAAAGTCAACGACCACTAGCACCCTCTCCCTGCCGACTGGCAACCCAGCCACGGCATCACCGTCACGCACGAAGCGCCGATGCTCGGCGGCGAGGTCGTCGTCAGCGAGGCCCTCTTCGTGCAGAGCGGCACGCGATCGCACGGCAACCTCACGCCAACAGCGTGTACTTCTGATCACATTATGACGTTCAACGTTCCAGTCGGCGTAGCGCTACCTCGCACCGCGCCGGGCACCGTAACGCCGAACACGGGAATATGCGCGGCCAGACCCGTCGCACCGTTGAAATCGAAGGTATGCGCACCTGAAGTAAAGCTCGCCGTCACAGTCCCAGTCCATCGGAGTTGAAGACCAGTGTGGGCGCACTCGCTGAGAGTGCCGGGAGTAGTCTCAAAGGTGAGGTCGACGTCGAAGCCATGAATCTGGATCTGCGTAGTGTCCAGCGCAGTCGCCCGCCACGGGAAATTAGTACCGACAAAAGTTAGAGTGCAACCTACGGCAGCGCCGACGTTGCCTGGGCAATTCACGAAACTAGAGGCGGTGATAGTCGCCACCGCAGCACTGTCAACCGTGAGGTGGAACGTCGTTTGAGCACAAGCCCATCCGACATTCAACGCCGTAATGGAGAAACCGAAGTTGCCCGAGTCAATCCTGCCAGTAGTGCCGACAGGCGTCCAGTTCGCCGCCGCCGCCGACGCTGACGCCGGCAACACAAACGCACAGAACGCCAACACAACACCCAAGACCGACGCGCTCTTCGTCGAAACCATCTTCAACATCAGGACACCCTCTCGTGAGCACCGCACAGTCCGACGCTAACCACCAGGTCGATCCCTACTACTCGGCCCGCAGGGGCAGCGCTACAGCAAGATCAGTAGTACTCTGCGATTAGAGTGAAGTCAACGACTGCACGGCAAGACATGCCTGCCTGTCAAGGCTCGGCGCCTAGTTGGCTCTGAAGGAGGTGCCAGTGAGCCTCAGCGCTCGCGGGCGCGCTCGCCGCGGGCAACTGCGTCATCGTCACGGACGCCGTCGCGATCGCGATCGGCCACGCCGTCGCCGTCACGGACGAAGCGCTGGTGCTCGGCGGCGAGAGCGTCGTCGGCAAGGCCTTCCTCATGCAGGGCAGCGCGTGACTCGTGCAGTTCGGCCTCGGCACGCTTGGCGCGGGCCTCGCGCTCGGCGCGATCGGCGTCGGCAAGCCGCTCCTCGGCGACCTCGCGGTGAGCGCCGGCGACTTCCTGGCGGCGACGGGCGATCTGGCGCTCGCGCGACTGCGCGCGCATGCGCGGCACGACGACGGCGACTAGGGCTATGAGGACGATGGCGATCACGACGATCGCGATGATGGCTCCGGTGCTCATGGTGGGACCTCCGGTCAGACGTTGGTCTTCGAGGAGTACCCGTACCCTGCGAATTCGATGAACGGACTGCTCGGCACCATCCTGGCCGCCGCGGGCGGCGGCAGCAGCGGCTTCGGCGGGGGTGGCGGTGGAAGCGGAGGCGGCGGCGGGTTCCGCGGAGGCGGAGGCGCGGGGACCGCCCCGGGCGGCGCGTCGCTCGTCGTCATCTTCCTGATCGTCGGGCTCGTGCTGGTCGTGTTCGTGACCGCCGCGTGGCAGACCTACCGCTACAACAAGCGCCGCGCCGCCCGAGTGCGCGAGACGGAGCTCGCAGCCGCCGAGGCAGCCACCGACGATGCCGACTTCGACCCCGAGACGGTCCGGACCGCGGCCGCCGCGTTGTTCCTCGACATCCAGCGCCACTGGTCGGCCAACGACATCGCGGCGCTCGAGCCCCTCGTCGGCCCGGACCTGATGGTCGAGTGGCGCCGGCGGCTGGAGGACTTCCGGCGCAAGGGCTGGCAGAACCGCTGCGAGCCCAAGGCGCAGCCGAGCATCGAGTACGTCGGCCTCGTCAACCGCGAAGGCGAGGAGGAGGACCGCGTCGTCGTCCGGGTCCACGCGACGCTCGACGACTACGTCATCGACCAGCACGGCAACACCATCATGAAGGCCGGTGCGAGCAGCCCGGAAACGGTGTTGACCGAGTGGTGGACGCTGCACCCGCCCGGCGAGCGCTGGCGGCTGCTGTCGATCGAGACCGAGGCCGAAGGCAGGCACCACCTCGAGTCCGAGCTGATCGCCGTGCCGTGGGGCGATGGCCGCGTCGCCGACACGGCGCTGGTCGAGACCGCCGTAGCCGACGCGCTGCCGGCCGGCGTGGCAGTCGCAGAGATCGCGCCCGCGCAACTCGATCCCGACGCCCGCGCCGCCGCGCTGGACCTCGCGCTGGCCGACGGCCGCTTCGCCCCCGACGTCCTGGAGGTCGCGACGCGGCGCGCGGTGCAGGCCTGGGCCGAGGCGATCGACGGCGAGGACGGCGCGCTCGAGGCGCTGGCCGACCGCGATGCGATCGACGCCTTGCTCTACGGCGGCGACGCGTCGGGTCGCACGCGCGTGGTCGTGCGCGGCGCGCGCGTCGCGGCGCTGACGATCGCCGCGCTGGACCCGCACGCCGCGCCGGCGACGATGACGGCGGTCGTGACGCTCAAGGGCCGCCGCTACGTCGAGGACCGCGACACCGCCGCGGTGCTGGACGGCAGCAAGAACGCCGAAACCGAGACCACGCAGCGCTGGACCTTCGCCCTGACCGCTGGCAGCGAACTGCCGTGGCGCCTGGTCGCTGTCGCTTAGCCTGACGCCGTGCGGATCCGACACATCCTGCTCGCGGTCGCCGCGGGCCTCGCGCTCGCTGACGCGTCGATCGTCACGCTCGCGCTGCCGCAGTTGCTGGCAGAGCTCGACACGACCGTCGAGGGCGTCGCGTCGATCCTGGGCGTCTACACGGTCGTGCTGGCCGCCACGCTGCTGCCGGTCGAGCGGCTGCAGCGCGTCTACGGCGCGCCGCGCACGGGTGCCGCGGGCATGGCGATCTTCGCGATCGCCTCGGTCGCGGCCGGTGCGAGCAACTCGCTCGGGATGCTCCTGGTCGCGCGCGGCGTGCAGGCGGTCGGCGGCGCGGCGGCGCTGGTCGCGGCCTTCGCGATGCTGGAGCCCAGCGGCGCGGCGGGCTCGCGCGGGCGCCGGCTGTGGCTCGGCGCGGCCGTGCTGGCGGCCGCGATCGGGCCGGCGCTGGGCGGCGCGCTGACCGAGGCACTGTCTTGGCGCTGGATCTTCTTCGTGCAGGCGCCGGTGGCGGCGATCGCCGCCCTCGTGGCGCTGCGCGAGCCCAACCGCGACACGCGGCCACAGCCAGTGCCGGCGGAGGGCCCGCGCCTGTCCGTCGGCCCCGCGATCGCCCTCGCGCTCGTCTCCGCCGCGCTCACCGCCGTGCTCTTCCTGCTCGTGCTGCTGCTGGTCGCCGGCTGGGACGTCTCCCCCCTGCACGCCGCCGCCACGGTGACCGTCATCCCCGCTGGCGCGCTGCTCGGCTCGCGGATCGGCGGTGCCGCCCGTGCCCGCGCGGCAGCCGGCTGCGCGCTGGTGGGCGCCGGTGTCCTCGCGCTCGCGTTCCTGCCCGACGCTCACCTGCTGTGGACCATCGTGCCCCAGGCGGCGGCCGGCCTCGGGATGGGCCTCGCCCTCCCCGCCCTGGGCGGCGAACTGCTGCCCGAGCGCGACCCGCAGGACGCGGCGCGGCTGCTGGTGTTGCGCCACGGCGGGATCGCCTTGGCGCTCGTGGTCCTCGCGCCGATCGTCAGCAACAACCTGGAGACCGCGACCGAGCGGGCCAAGGAGCGCGGCGTGGCGGTCGTGCTCGACGCGCGGCTGGCGCCGACCGAGAAGCTGCGCCTCGCGCCCGTCCTACTGGCCGGTGTGGATGAGGAGGAGCCGCGCCACGGACTGCGAGCCGCCCTGGAGACCGGTCGCGGGACGATCGCCGCCAGCGAGCAGGCCGCCTACGACGAGGTCGCGCGCCGCACCGACGACACGCTGGTCCTCGCGGTCGGCGAAGCGTTCCGCACGGCGTTCCTGGTCACGGGCCTGTTGGGGCTGCTGGCCGCGGCCGCCGTGCTGCCTAGGCGCTGGACGCCGGCGCTCGCCGCCACCGCCGCAACCACACTTGTGCTGCCGCTGACGTTCGTGGGCCTGCACGCCGCCAAGGCGCCGGAGGCCGTCCAGCTCAGCGACCCCTGCAAGCCCCGTGCCCTCCCCCAGACCGGCGGCCTCGAGGGCTTCCTCCAGGATCGCGCGCTGGAGGTGCTCGACACGACGGCCTGCAAGGTCGGCGCGACACGCGAGGAGCTGGTCCTCGCGCTCGCCGACGAGCAGGAGCGCAAGCGCTTCGAGCGCCGCCACGGCGTCGATCCGCGCAGCCTCTCAACGCTGCTGCAGGGCCTGCTCGGCTAAGGACTGCAGCAGCTCGGGCAACGCACCCCCCGGATCGCCGTGCAGCAGCCAACCGGTGTCGATCCGCTCCACCTCTGCGATGACCGTGACCAACACAGGCTGGGGCTGGCAAATGACGGCCCCAGCCTGAGCTACAACCTCACACGACTAGCCAAACGCCCGTCAGTCGATGACGTTCAACAAACCAGTCGCGACAGCAGTACCTCTCACCGTGGGACGGAAGGGGCCAAAACCAGGAATATGCGCAGTAAACGCGCCCGCCGGCGGGCCGAAATCTATCCGTCTCGAGCCCGCTGTACCCGGAGTGAAGCTCGCAGTCAAGGACCCAGTTAACCGGACATTGAGACCAGTGAGGATGCACCCGTCGATAGTGCCGGGAGTAGTCACAAACGAGAAGTCTATATCGACGCCATTGATGATGACATCGGTAGTGGTCGGCGCAGTCAAACGCCACGGGAAATTAGTGCCCGCTCCAGTCTGAGTGCAACCATGGGTCGCGATGTTCGTGCCGGGGTCGTTATGGCAATTTGCGAAGCTGACGCCGGTGATAGTCGCTACCACAGCGGTGTCAACGGTCACGTTGAACGACGAAGCCGTACAACCCCATCCATAGCTCACGAACGGAATGGAGAACCCGAGGTTGCCCGAGTCAAGCCTGCCATCCGAAGTACCCACCGGCGACCAACTCACCGCCGACGCCACCGACGGCAACACGAACGCACACAACGCCAACACCACGCCCAACAACAACACGCTCTTCCTCGAAACCCTCTTCAACATCTCAAACCACTCTCAGTGAGTCCCTGCACGCCGGGAACCGCAACCCCGCACCAGCGAGATCAGTAGTACCCCTCGGTCCGGGCGACGTCAACGAGCACTGACGGACCTCTTCCGAACGCAGTTACACCAACATCCCCTGCAAATCGCAGCAGTTGCCAGAGCTCTTGCGATCGAGCACATCGACATCGGCCCTTGACACATGGCAGAACGTGCCGGTCTGTCGAGGGCTCTGCAAGGTCGGCTCCGACGCGCGAGGCGAGATGCAACGACTCGGTGCTCATCCGCGCAAACACGTCGAGGCCGCCACGGAGTCGATCCGCGCAGCCTCTCCACGCTGTTGCAAGGCCTGCTCGGCTGAGGACTACAACAACTCGGGCAGCGCGTCCTGCGGGTCGCCGTGCAGCAGCCAACCGGTGTCGGTCCGCTCCACGAGACCTCGACGCGCGAGCACACCGAGCGCTGTGGTGACCGACGGGCGGCGGGCGCCCACGAGCTTGCCGATCGTCTCGTGCGTCAGCGACAGCGGGACACGCACGCCCTGGGGCGAGACGCGACCCCAGCGGTCGGCCAGCAGCCACAGCAGGACGAGCACTCGGGCGTCGACACGGGGCACCTGGGCGATCGCCCGCTGCACCGAGAGCGAGCGCGCGCGGCGGCCCGTGCGACCGATGAGCGTGTCGAGCATCGTCGGCCAGCGGCCGGCGACCGCGGCGAAGCGCCGGTCGAGCACCGCGACGCGTGCGGGTTCGAGGACCGACCAGGTGACGCTGCCGGGCAGCGGATCCAGGGACGTCTCGTCGTCCCACGGCCGGATGATGTCGCCTTGGCCGAGCAGCTCGGTCGTCGAGCGCTTGGCGAGCTCGACGTCGCGGGTGATGAGACCGTCGAGGACGAGGAGCCCAACGGCCGGGGCCGCGCTCTCGCCGTTGGGCGACGGGAACTCGAAGGGACCCGTCGGAAGGGCATGCACCGGCGCCACCGCGTGGCGTCGGGCGAGATCGCGTGCGTCCCCGCTCAGCCCGGCCCCCAGTTCCGGGTCAGCGTCGAGGATCGAGATCAGTGGACGTGAGGTCATTGTCTGACTGGACACCAGGCTTTCGGTCTTCCCCGTCTGCCTCAGGACAAACACACCGACGCCAAACGTCCGTGCCGGCCGGGCTCAAAATCGACCGGAAAACCGTCTGCTGACCGATGATCTCAAGCGCTCATTATGCAATGTCTGGATACGGACACCATCAACAACGCTGCCCTGGCACCATGCAGGGACCGATGGACTTCTTGGACGGACAGCTGCTCGTGGCCTCCCCGGCGATGTCGGACCCGAACTTCGCGCGCACGGTCGTCGCGATCGCCAACCACGACGAGGACGGCGCACTGGGCATCGTGCTCAACCGGCCGAGCGACACCGAGGTCGTCGAAGCGGTCCCAGAGCTCGAAGGCGTGGTCGACACCGACGAGGTCGTCTTCGTCGGCGGTCCGGTCCAACCCGCCTCGATCGTCGTGCTCGCCGAGTTCGAGGATCCCGCCGAGGCAGCGTTCCTGGTCGTCGCGGGCATCGGCCTGGTCTCTGACCGCACCGGCCTGGACCGGCTCGCCGACGCGACCGCCCGCCGGCGCGTCTACGCCGGCTACACGGGCTGGGGCCCGGGGCAGCTCGAAGCCGAGCTGGAGCGCGAGGACTGGATCGTCGAGCCCGCCCAACCGCAGGACGTCTTCGACGAGGAGCCCGCCGACCTCTGGGGCCGCGTGCTCGCGCGCAAGGGCGGCCAGTTCCGGCTGCTGGCGCGGATGCCAGTCGACCCGACGGTCAACTAGCGACGAGCGCCAGCACCGCCACCACGACGATCCCCACGCCGATCAAGGCGTAGACGATGGTCTGCGCCGGCCAGTTGCGGACCCAGTGCGAGGGGTCGGCGCGATCACGCGTCACGTGTCCCTCCGGCGGGGTGCCGGTCCAGTCGTCATCGTCGTCGTAGGGCGGGGCCATGGCGCAGTTGTACCCAGTAGCTTGCGGCGCGTGGCGAAGAAGAAGCCCGCACGCCCGGCGCGCCCCGCCAAGAGCGCCGAGCCGACGACCGCGCAGTTGCGCAAGGAGTACTACGCGCGCCGTGCGGCCGAGCAGGCGCTCGAGGAGCTCGGCCTGCGCCTCGAGGAGCGAGAACCGCCCAAGGGCGACGCGCACTGGTGGGCCTCGACGCGCGACGCACTGGACCGGCTGGAGATCCTGCACGCCGTCTGGCGCTTCACCGGCCTGGCCGGCTACGCGCCCGAGCCCGAAGACTTCGACCCTGACCGCGGCTGGCCGACCGCCGACGAGGTCGAGGCCGTCTTCGGCTCCTGGGACAAGATGCTCGACGAGTCGGGCATCGACGACGCGATCTTCGGCGTGGTCGTCGAGAAGGCGCTCAGCGCCCACGAGAAGCTCGCCGCGCGCGAGAAGGAGCTGGAGCTGCGCGCGGGCAAGCTCGAGGAAGAGGGCAAGAAGATCCCCGAGCTCAAGCGGCGTGAAGAGGTCGCGCGGGCCAAACGCGACGAGGCCGACGGGGCGCGGGCGACTGCCGAGGCGCAGCGCGACGCGGTCGGTCGGGAGTGCGACGCCGCGACGGCGAGGGTCGCCGAGCTGGAGGCCGAGGTCGCGACGCTGCGCAGCGCGGCTGCTGCGGTCGCCGATGCGCCGCCCGCCGAGCACGAGTTGCTGGAGGAGATGGAGCGCACGCTCGCCGCGGCCGCCGCGACCCAGCAGGCGCGCGAGGAGCTGCACGACCACATGGAGCGGTTGCGCGCCGAGCGCGAGCAGGACCGCCGCACGATCACGGAGCTCACCCAGCTGCTGGCCCGCGTCGACACCGGCGCCGAGGATGCGGACGCGCTCGAAGCCGCCGAGCCCGAGGTGCCCCCGGCCACCGTGCTGGAGGCCGTCGAGCGCGCCGCCGCCGAGTCTCAGCACCTGCGCTTCGCGCCCAAGGCCTTCGAGACCGCGGCCGAGTCGCCGTTTCGCCGCCCCGGGCTGGTGTTGCGGACGCTGCGCGGGCTCGACGCGCTAGCCGCGCGCTACGAGACCGGCGACATGGGCAAGTCGCTGAGCCAGCTCGCCGCCGAGCACGGCATCACGCAGTGGAAGGGCGACATCGCCGAGACCACGCGCAAGCGCTACGAGGACGACTACTCCTTCTACCTCGCCGGCCCGGGCAGCCCCAAGCTCTGGGTCGGCCCGCACATCGGGCTGGGCTCGGGGTCCGGCGCGCAGTTCATCGCGCGCATCTACCTCCATGTCGCTGACGGCAGCGACCCCGACGTACCGCGCGGGATCGTCGTCGCGGTCGTCGGACGCCACCTGCCCGACACGACGACCTAGCCGGGGGCTAGCCCCCGGATCTGCGGTGCGCGGGTGGCAACACGGGTACCGTGGGCGGTCGCGTATGACCGCCCGCGAAGTGATCGAAGACGAGCTGCGCCCGCTGCTGCGGGGCGTCACCCACGCCTACGCGTTCTGGGTGGCCTTGACCGCCGCGCTCGTCCTCACGGCGCTTGTGCCGGCCGGCACGCCCCGGGTCGCGTCGATCGTCTACGGCATCGGGCTCTGCGGCCTCTTCGCAGCGTCGGGCACCTACCACCGCTGGCGCTGGCACCCGCGCTGGCGGCCGCTGCTGCGACGCATCGACCACTCGACGATCTTCATCTTCATCGCGGCGTCCTATACGCCGGTCGCGCTCCTGGTCATGCACGGGACGCTGCGCTGGGCGATCCTCGTCGCCGTCTGGACCGGCGCGATCATCGGCGTCGTGCTCAGCGTCGCGTGGATCACCGCGCCCCGGGTGCTGAGCGCAGCCTGTTACCTGGCACTGGGCTGGACCGCCGTCTTCGCCATGCCACAGATGATCGACGCGCTCGACGTCGCGCCACTGGTGCTGCTGGCGATCGGCGGCCTGCTCTACACGGTTGGCGCGATCGTTTATGCGACCAAGCGGCCGAACCCGTGGCCGAGCACGTTCGGGTTCCACGAGATCTTCCACGTGCTGGTGATCCTCGCTGCGGCGGTGCAGTTCATCGCGCTGGCGGGCTGGGTCTTCCCGGCCGCCTGACGGCCAAATCGGCCAACTGAACGCCACCGTTCCTACTTCGTGGTAGCTTTGGCCGTATGGCCAGCACCGCTGAGACGCCCCAAGACACCGAGACCGCCGCCGAGCCGACGTTCTCCCTCGCCCTCACCCAGGAGCAGAAGGACCTGCGCGAGTGGGTTCATGGCTTCGCCGAGGGCGTCGTGCGCCCCGCCGCTCATGAGTGGGACGAGCGCGAGGAGACCCCGTGGCCGATCATCGAGGAGGCCGCGAAGATCGGGCTCTACGGCTTCGAGTCGTTGCAGCAGTTCGCCGCTGACCCCTCGGGGCTGACGATGCCGATCGTCCAGGAGGAGCTCTTCTGGGGCGACGCGGGCATCGGCATGGCGATCATGGGCACCGGCCTGGCCGCCGCCGCGATCGCCGGCCAGGGCACCTGGGAGCAGGTCATGGAGTGGATCCCGCGCTGCTACGGCACGGCCGACGACATCAAGGTCGCCGCCTTCTGCGCCTCGGAGCCCAACGCCGGCTCCGACGTCTCCAACATCCGCACCACCGCCAAGTACGACGCGGCGTCCGACACCTGGACGCTCAACGGCCAGAAGGCCTGGGCGACCAACGGCGGCATCGCCGACGTCCACGTCATCATCGCCCAGACCGACAAGGAGCTCGGCTCCCGCGGCCACGCGGCGTTCATCGTCCCGATCGCGACCGAGGGCATCGAGCAGGGCGCCAAGGTCAGGAAGCACGGCCTCCGCGCCTCGCACACCGCCGACGTCCACCTCGACGACTGCCGCATCCCCGGCGCCAACCTGCTCGGCGGCAAGGAGAAGCTCGACGAGCGCCTGGCGCGCGTGCGCGAGGTCAAGCGCGGCAAGACCCAGGCGGCGATGCAGACCTACGAGGCCACGCGGCCGATCGACGGATCGCAGGCGCTGGGCATCGCCCGGGCCGCCTACGAGTACGCGCTTGAGTACGCCAAGGAGCGCGAGCAGTTCGGCAAGAAGATCATCGAGAACCAGGCGATCGCGTTCGCGCTGGCCAACATGAAGCTCGAGATCGACTCCG
>JBEVLC010000263.1:0-5391 GCA_040509415.1 Baekduia sp.
TCCTCATCGGCGCGGCGCTGGGCTTCGCCATGCTGCGCCGGCGCCTCGGACCGCTGCCGATGCCGTCGGCCGCTACCGCCCGCGGCCTGGCCGCCTATGGCGTCACGCTCGCCGTCGCCGACGGCGCGTTCCTGCTCTTCACGCAGATCGACGTGTTGCTCATCGGCGCGCTGCGCAGCGCACGCGACGTGGCGCTGTTCGAAGCGCCCGCGCGCCTGCTCGTCGTCGCGGGGTACCTCGGCGCCGCGGTGGCGCTGTCGGTCGCTCCGCGGCTGCCCCGCCTCGAGCCGCACCGTGCACGGGCGATGCTCGTCGGCGCGGTGCGACTGGTGAGCACCGCGCAGGGGGCGATCCTGCTGGTGTGGCTGGCGCTGATCGTGCCCAACGCGGTGCACATCTTCGGAGCGAGCTACGAGCCGTCAGGCGACGTCCTGCTCGTCCTCAGCCCCTATCTCCTGCTCGCCGGCGCGGCGCCGCTGTTGGCGATGGCGGCGTACTACGCCGGAGCGGGCCGGCCGGTCCTGGTCGCCAGCTGCGCGGCGCTGGCCGTCAACGCGGCGATCGACGTCGCGCTGCTGGGAGCGCACGGGATCCTCGTCGCCGCGGTGGCGACCGACATCGCCTTCGCGTTGTTCGTCGCCCTCGTCGTGCACGGCTGCGCGGCGACCTTCGGCTTCAGCCGCCGCCGTGCCGCGGCCGGTGCGGCGCGGCTGCTGATCGCGCTGGCGCCGGCCATCCTGGCGATGGCGGGATTCTTGGCGCTCGGGCCCGTGACCGCCGCCGTGGGGCTGCTTCCCGCGCTGGGCCTGTACCTCGGCGGCCTGCACCTGTCCGGCCTGATGCCGCCGCAGCTCCTTTCCGCCCGACGCCGCATGGCGGCCAGATACGATCCCGGCTCTCGATGGCGCTGACCTACCACGACGTCCGTTCGCTGCTGCGCGCGCGGTACGCGAGCCCGCCCTCCCGGCCGCTGGAGGACGTCGTGACGATCGGCCGCCAGATGCTGGCGCTGCACCGCGGCGACCTGCGCGCGCTGGCCGACGAGTTCGGCCCCGACGTCCTGGGCTCATGGTCGGCCACGCCGTATGGCGGCTACGCGGACACGTTCCTGCGCGAGGCCGTCGGCGTCAAGCGGCTCGACGCGTTGGACGCGTCGGACTACGAAGGCGCCACGGTCCTGCACGACCTCAACCGCCCGCTTCCGCCAGCACTTGCGCAGCGCTTCGACGCGGTCATCGACGGCGGCACGCTGGAGCACATCTTCGACGTACCGGCAGCGCTGCGCGCCTACATGGGCATGCTGCGCGTGGGCGGCAGCCTCTTCCTCTCGACGCCGGCCAACAACCTCTGCGGCCACGGCTTCTACCAGCTGAGCCCGGAGCTCATGCACCGCGTCTTCGTGCCGGAGCGGGGCTTCCGCGTCGAGCACGTCGCGCTTGTCGAGGCGGTCTATCCCGGCATCGAGCTGCGCCCCGCACGGCGCGCGGTCGCCGTCGTCGACCCCGACGCCGTGGCCGAGCGGGTCACCTTGACCGGGCGGCGTCCCGTGATGCTGCTGGTGCAGGCCGAGAAGATCGAGCACCACGACGACCCGTTCGCCGACACGCCGCAGCAGAGCGACTACGCAGCGCGCTGGCGCGAGGGCCGCGCCCACGAGCTGCGGTCGGCCCGCCGCCGCGTGCCACGACGCGTCCGCGCCGTGGTTCGCGGCTGGCGCCAGCGGCGCGGCGGCTCGCTGTCCAACAAGCGCTTCTACCCGCCGCTGCCGTGATGATCGCTGAGCGCTTGCGATCCTTGAGCAACCGTCTCGGGATGACGCGGCCCGGGCGCCCGATGCTGTGGGCGGCGGCGGCCATCTCGGTCCTCTGGGCGATCGTGGACAGCCCCGGCGCGGGCCGCCTCTGGATCGGGGGCTTCGCGACCGCTGGAGCGATCCTCGCCGTGGGCCGGCTGGTGTGGTCGCGCCGGCAGGTCCATGGCCGCTGGGTGCTCGAGCCGCCGGTCCTGGTGGCGATCGCGGTCGTGACGTGGCACTTCGCCTTCTGGCCCATGTACTACCTCGGCCTCGCCTCCGCCGGTCGCAAGGCGCTCTACCTGGGCTTCGTGCCGACGGCGACCTCCGGGGCGTTCTTGGCCTCGCTGATCGGTGTCCTGGCGATCGTCGGCGGCGTCCAGGCCGGTCTGGGACGAGCGCCGACGGCGCCCGCCCGCGACGGCCGGCCGCTGCTGGACCGGCGTCCCGGGCGCCTGATCTGGGCCATCGCGATCGCCGGTTGCCTGCTGATCGGAGCCTACGCGGCCAGCAGCGGCTTCAGCGAGGTCGGCGACTACGGCCAGGTCTACCTCCAGGACTCGGGCCTGCGCCGGCTCTACAACCTGGGGATCGTCCTGCTCCTCGGCGCCCTGGCGCCGATCCTGCTCGCGGAGCCGTCCGGCCGCCGGCGGCTCGTCTTCCTCACCGCCGTCGTGCTGCCTGCGCTCGTCGTCACCGCGGCGCTCGGCTCGCGCTGGGTCGCGTTCACCGCGGTCGCGGTCGCCTTGGCCGCCACGACCGTGCGCGGGGGACGGATCCGCGTGGCGTGGATGCTCGTCGGCGCGCTCTTGCTGATCGCCGGCGGCACGATCGTCAAGAACGTCCGCTCGAGCCTGATCAGCGGTCCGGGCGACGTACCGGGCGTGCTCTTCGACGGCGACGTCAACCCCGTCCTCGACCTCCCCCAGGAGCTCGGCCAGACGTTCCTGACCGTGGGCGGCACGATCGGCGCGCTGGCACGGCCGCCGGGCCATCCCGCAGGCCAGCAGCTGCAGTTCGGGGAAACGTTCGTGATGCCGCTGGTGGCGATCGTCCCGTCGGGCGAGAAGCTGTTCGGCGTCACAGCGCCCCGTCCAGGGCGCGAGTGGGCCCAGATCTACTTCGCCCGTCGCTATGCCACCGAGGGCTACACGATGGGGTTCTCGACCATCGCGGAGTTGATCCTCAACTTCGGCATCCCGGGGGTCGGGCTCGGCATGGCGCTGCTGGGCTTCGCGCTGGGCCGCGGCTGGCGACGTGCGGTGGACCGGCGCAGCGCTGGGCGCGTCTACGCGGTCTGGGCCGTCTGCGCGTTCGCGCTCTTCGGGGTCCGCAACGACCTCTACACCTCGCTGCGCTGGGCGATCTGGGCGGCGCTCGCGGTGTTCGTTGCCGGCTGGCTGCAGGACCGCGGGCTGCCGGTGTCGCGGCCACGCGCGTTGTTGCGCGCGCTGCCGGAGACTGTTGGCGCGCCGCTGCGCGATCGTGCCGGTGCCATCGGCACCGCGATCGGCCGGGGCGTGCGCGCCGCGGCCGCCGGCGGCGATGCGCGCGGGCACCGCGAGAACTCCTTCGACGCCATGCGGCTGCTGGCCGCGCTCAGCGTCTTCTGGTTTCACCAGATCGCGATCCTAGGCCACGGCAGCGTCCTGATCCCGGGCACGCGCGACACCCTCACGCTCGGCGATGTGGGCCTGATCACGTTCTTCGCGCTCAGCGGTTACTTGGTGACGTCGAGCCTGCAGCGCTCGCCGAGCCCGCGCCGCTACCTGCGCTCCCGTTTCCTGCGGATCTACCCGGGGCTGCTCGTCTGCCTGGGCGTAACGTTCGTGATCGGGCTGATGGTGACGCGCGTCGGCTTTGGGAGCTACCTCGGCGCTTGGTCGAGCTACCAGTACGTGCTGGGCAACGCGACGATCTTCGCCTCCCACACCCAGCTGGATCTCCCTGGCGTGTTCACGACGTCGATCTGGCCCGTGGTGAACACGCCGCTCTACACCCTGCGCTACGAGTTGGTCTTCTATGGCGCGCTGCTCGCCCTGTGGACCCTGTTGCTCGGGCGGTGGCCGCGTGTAGCGGTCACCGTGGCGATCGCGATCGGCGTCATCGTCCTCGGCATCCAGCACGCGTTCGCCACCTCCCCGGATCGCTTCACCGCCTGGGACTGGGGCACCGCTGCCAAGTTCGGGGTCCCGTTCACGCTCGGTGTCGCCGTGGCCGCCGCCGGCCTCTTGGGCCGTTGGCGCCGTCTGCTGCTGGTCGCCGTCGCCATCGCGGCGATCACGACGCTGCAGTGGGGATCGTTGACCTTCCAGGGCAACCGAACGCTCGCGGCGGTCGTGATCGCGCTCGTCGTGCTGGCGATCGGCAGCAGCCGGCTGCTGCGCCGTCTGTTGCCGACGCCCTTCGGCGATCTCTCCTACGGCATCTACCTCTACGGGTTCGTCATCCAGCAAGTCGTGCTGACCCAGGCCATCGGACTCGGCGACGTCGGCGTCGCCATCACCAGCTTCGTCCTCACCATCTGCGCCGCGGCAGCGTCATGGCGCTACGTGGAGCGCCCGGCACTGGCGCGCAAGGCCGGGACTCCGCGGCCGGCGGCAGCTGGCTTGCAGACCGACGAGGCCGAGCCTTCCCGCCCGCGCATCATCGCGCTGGTCGCCTTCCGCGACGAGATGCGCTTCCTGCCGGACTTCTTTGCCAACGTCGCGCCGCACGTCGACGGCATCATCGCCCTCGACGACCAGTCGGTCGACGGGTCGGCCGAGTTCGTCGCCGCCCAGCCCTCGGTCCTCGAAGTGCTGACGGTGGCGCCCGGAGCCCAGGACGAGCTCGAGGACGGTCGCAACCATCGCGCCCTGACCGAGGCGGCGTGGAGGCACGGCGCCGACTGGCTCCTCGGCCTCGACGCCGACGAACGCCTCGAAGACGGCTTCCGGCAGCGGGCCGAGGTCGAGCTCCGCCGCGCTCAGGACGCCGGCGCCGACGCGATGTGGGTCCACTTCCGCGAGCTCTGGGACAGCCCGGACCAGTACCGCGTCGACGGCATCTGGGCCTCCAAGCGCAAGGCCTGCCTCTTTCGGTCCTCGCCCGACCACCACTTCGACGAGCGCCGGGTCCACGCCTTCTGGGCCTCGATGCCACCGCCGCCCGAGGACTGGCCGCAGGCCGATCTCAACATCTACCACTTGCGCATGCTCCACGCGACCGACCGCGCCGCACGCCGCGAGCGCTACCGCCGCATCGACCCCGACAACGTCTGGCAGCCGATCGGCTACGACTACCTGCTCGACGAGACGGGGCTGGAATTGGAGGCCGTTACTGAGGGGCGCGCGTTCTCGCCGTGGCCGGAGGTCACGCATCGACCCGCGGAAGCGCCAGGACCTGTGCGTCACGCGTGACCTGCCGCACCTCGTGCGGGACGTCGGCGAGCTGAACACGCCGGACGAAGTCCTGGGGCCGTCCTAGCGGTGAGAAGAAGTTGTCGTAGTGGGTCGGCACGACGACGCGGGGATCGAGCTTGGGCAGGATCCGCTCCCAGTAGCGCGGCGTGACGCTGCGACCGGCCACGCCCGCCAGGAACACGTCGACCGGACCAT
>JBEVLC010000264.1:0-3850 GCA_040509415.1 Baekduia sp.
CGTGGATGTATCGGTGGTCATGTTTGGGGACCTTCTCAGTAGCAAACGGCGGTCGAAGCCGTCAAAGATGTCAGATCGGAGCGCGTCGTTGCGAAGGCGTTCTACAACGGCATCCGGCAGGCAGTCATTCCCAGGTCGGCAGGATCCCCAGGATCAGCTGAAACACGCACCACGCTCGGTCTCATCCAATTGCGCTCGCCCGGGCTGCCGGTCAGACACACCCAGCCTCCGCCAAGCAGTGACAGGCAGCAAGACCCGCAGCGACCAGCAAGAAACCAACAGTCGCCGTCCGCGCACCCGTCAACTTGTAGGGAAGCACTCCCGTAGGTCTATCTGTCACGTGCTCCCTGCCGAAAATTCCATCGGGACGGCTCGCACGGGGCCGGCGGGCTCCGGGCTCGGTCACGAGGCCCTCGTCAGGAGGTCCGCGACACGTAGATCGCGTCGATGTCCCGCGCGAAGTCGGTGAGCACCCGCGCCCGCTTCACCTTGAGCGAGGGCGTGAGGTAGCCGTTCGCCTCGGTGAAGTCGATCGGGAGGACCGTTACCTTCCGGATGGACTCGGCGCGCGACACCGCCTCGTTCGCGCGCTCCGCACCCCGGTCGAGCGCGGCGACGACGTCGGGATGTGTCGCGGCGGTCGCGACGTCCATCGAGGGCAGGCCGTGCGATGACAGCCAGCCGGGCAGCATGTCGGCGTCGAGCGTCACCAGCGCGGCGATGAACGGCCGCGCGTCGCCGACGACGACGCACTGGCTCACCAGCGGGTGTCCGCGCAGGCGGTCCTCCAGCACGGCCGGGGCCACGTTCTTGCCGCCGGCGGTCACGATAATCTCCTTGGACCGCCCGGTGATCCGCAGGAAGCCGTCCGGGTCCATCGCGCCGAGGTCGCCGGTGCGGAACCAGCCGTCGACGAGCGCCTCCGCGGTCGCCTCGGGGTTGGCGTGGTACCCGCGGAACACGTGCGGGCCCTTGACGAAGATCTCGCCGGCGTCGTCGATCCGCAGGCTCGTGCCGGGGAACGGCGGGCCGACCGAGCCGATCTTCAGCGCGTCGGGACGGCTGACGGCCGTCGGCGCCGTCGTCTCGGTCAGGCCGTAGCCCTCGAGCACGTGCAGGCCGAGGCCGCGGTAGAAGTGCCCGAGCCGCTCGCCGAGCGGCGCCCCGCCCGAGATCGCCCACCGTGCGCGACCGCCGAGCGCGGCGCGCAACCGGCCGTACACGAGGCGGTCGGCGAGTGCGTGCTGGGCGCGCAGCGCGGGGGAGGGGCCGCCGCTGGTCTCGACCGCGCGCGAGTACGCGATGGACACCTGTGCAGCCCACCGGAAGAGCCGCAGGCGCACCGGCGACGCGGCGGCCTTCTGCTCGGCCGAGTTGTAGACCTTCTCGAACACCCGGGGGACGGCGAGGATGAACGTCGGCCGGAAGCTCGCGAGGTCGGGCAGCAGCTGCTTGGGGTCAGGGGTGTAGCCCATGGTCGCGCCGGACGGGATGCACAGCACCTGGATGAAGCGCGCGAACACGTGCGCGAGCGGCATGAACAGCAGCGTGCGCGATCCCGGCGTCGCGCAGACGTCGTGGAACGCGATCGCGCCGTTGAGCGCGAGGTGGACGAAGTTGCCGTGCGTCAGCTCGACACCCTTGGGCCGTCCGGTCGTGCCCGACGTGTAGATGATCGTGGCCAGGTCGGACGTGCCCGCCAGCGCCGTGCGGCGGGCGACCTCCGCGTCGGCGACACCGGCTCCCGCCGACACGAGTGCCGCGAGGGCGTCGTCGTCCAGGGTCCAGACGTCGGTGAGGTGCGGCAGGTCGCCGCGCACCCCGGCGACGAGCGCGGCGTGCACGGGCGTCTCGACGACGACGGCCCGCACGTCCGAGTCGGACAGGATCCAGTGCACCTGGTCGGCCGACGACGTCTCGTAGACCGGCACCCCGACCGCCCCCGCGGCCCAGACCGCGAAGTCGACGACGGTCCACTCATACCGGGTGCGGGACATGATCGCGACGCGGTCGCCCGGGTCGACGCCGCTCGCGACGAGCCCCTTCGCGACCGCGGTCACCTCGTCGGCGAACGCGCGGGCGGACACCGCCGTCCAGCTGCCGTCGAGGGGTGACTGGCGCTCGGCGAGCGACCCCTCCGGGTCGCGGGCGACGCGCTCCGCCAGCAGCGTGCTGATGCTGGTCGCCGGGTCGACGTCGACCAGGCCGGGCGTGCTGAACTCGGGCATCGGGGGCTCCTGTGCGGGCGTTGTCCCTCGACCCTAACCCCGCCCGCACCGGTCCTCGGGAAGCCGCAGGGACTCCGGTCGCAGGTCAGCGCGTGTCGTCGTCCACCGGGTGCTGGTGCGTGGGATCGAGGACCCGACGCAGCTTCAGCGCCTCCACTGGGTCCATGAGGTTTGAGCCTAGGGTGGCCCCCTGTGGCTGAGCTGATGGCGAGTTCGAAGCTGTTGCAGGCCGGGCTTGCCTCGATCCCGAATGACTTGCCGCGCGGCGGGCATCGTGGCGCCGGTCGGCTTCACGTAGTCACCTTCGCCGCCCCATGGTTTGCCTCAGACGGCCTCTCGGCGGAGATGCGGACTATCTTCCAGTCGGACCGCCATTCGCTACCAAAGCCTTCAGATTCCGACATACCCAAAGCACCCCCAGTCGCGGACGGTGGACGAACACGGACCGACCGCCGACCAATGCAGGCGCCGATGAGCCCCGCCGGCCGCCGTACCGCTAGCCGGTCGGCTTACGACGCAGCTCTTCTTTGCACTCTGTCAGCATGTCCGGTATGCCAAGGCCGATTGTCATCGACGTTGACACCGGCACAGACGACGCCTTGGCGATTCTTTACGCACTGCGCCACCCCAACCTCGACGTACTCGGCATCACCTGCGTAACTGGGAACGTCACCGCCGATCAGGCCGTGATCAACACCTGCAAGGTGCTGGACGCCGCCGGCGCTGCGGACATCCCAGTCGCGGCCGGCGCCAGACAACCGCTCATCGAGCGCGCCCGGCGAGCCGGCGGGTCTCATGGCGTTGATGGGCTCGGCGGGATTGATCTGCCCGAGACTTCGCGGCAGCGATCGCCGCTGCACGCGGTCGAGCTGCTGCACCAGCTGATCATGGACTCCACTGAGCGGGTGAGCCTGGTAACCCTCGGCCCCAAGACGAACGTGGCAGTGCTGCTCACCAGGTATCCAGACGTTGCAACCCGACTGGAGCAGATCATCTTCATGGGCGGCTCTGTCAGCGGAGGGGGCCTAACTGAAGCCGCCGAGTTCAACGTCTGGCAAGATCCCGAGGCGGCGAAATGCGTGATCGAATCATCGATTCCGGTCACCATGTACGGATTCCATTTGTTCCAACGCCTCGGACTGAGCCAGGTCGACACCAAGCGCCTTCGCACCCATGATCATCCAGCGATTCGGCTGGCCGGCGAACTCCTCTACCAAAGGCGCGCCAGCTCGCACGACCCGGCTCAGGATTATGCAAACTTGCTCGGCGACGCCGGCGCCATGGTGCTGCTGACCAACCCGGAGTTCTTCGTCACCCAACAGCTTCCTGTGCGGGTGAACCTGGATGGCATCGGCCGCGGACAGACAACGGTGAAACCGCGATCTGGACCGCGAGGCGGCTTTGGGCGGATGTATCCGTGGCCCACAATCACGGTCGCTCTTGATCTAGACGTGGCGCAGGCCGCGTCGGCGTTCGTCAAAGTGATCGACTCCTACGCGGCCTGAGGCACAAAAGAATCATCGTGCGCGCCTAACCCCGTCAGACACCGGTCAATCGCGCACGATCGTCTCATCATGACTGTGTTGAGCCCGGAGCTTGTCGACCTCGGCGTGCACCTCGAC
>JBEVLC010000265.1:0-14595 GCA_040509415.1 Baekduia sp.
TGCGCGGCCGCGGGCCCGTGGGGCGCGTCGGCCGCGACGGCCAGCGCCGTCGCCCCGGCGGCGGTCAGCTCGCCGGCCGACAGCTGCGCGTCGGCGAGCGCGATGCGCGCGGCGTCGGCACCAGGCTGGGCGGCCAGGACGGCCTCCAGCTGCTTGGCCGCCTCGGCCACCGCGCCACACTCATAGAAGGGAACCGCCAGCAGGAAGCGCTGGCCGGGCGTGGGCTCGGGCACGAGCGCGTCGACGCGCGCCACGACCTCGGCAGCCGGCACGCCGCTGCGCAGCAGCACGCGGGCGTAGGGCTCGACCGCGCCGATGAAGGCCGGGTAGTGCTCCAAGACGTGCTGGAGCTGGGCCTCGGCTTCGGCGAGGCGACCCGCGTCGATGAAGGTCTCGGCCAGCAGGTTGCGGGCGTGGAAGGTGCCGGCGCCGACGGTGGCGCTGAACCGCGACGGGGCATCGCCCATCCCGATGCAGCGCTCGAAGTGCGCGATCGCCGCGTCCTGGTCGCCGAGGCCGCGGTAGGCCATGGCCTGCTCGAGCACGAGGTCGGTGAAGCCCTCCAGCTCGGCCAGGATCTGGTCAGCCTGCGCGATCGCCTCCCGATGGCGACCGTTGGCGTTGAGCGCCTTGACCAGCCGTGCGCAGAGCGACGGGAAGTAGCCGTGCTCGGTGCGCTCGGGGTCGTCTGCGAGCTTCTCCCAGGCACGGGCGAAGTGGATCAGCGAGCCCGCGACGTCGCCGCTGGCGGCGCGCTCGGAGCCGAGGTTGAAGTGCAGGAACGGCGTGTCGACGCCTTCGGCGATCTGGCGCTCCAGGAGCTCCAGGTTGCGGCGCGACTTCTCCTTGGTGTCGCGCACGGCGCCGAGGTAGCCGAAGTGCTCGATGCGCACCTGGGTGTAGGCGATGCGCTCGGGCAGCGTCGGCAGCTTGTGGGCGAACTGCTCGTGGACGCGACCCTCGAAGCGGTACTCGGGGCGGTTCTTGAAGAGACGCAGCGCGTTGTGCTGGACGGCCGCGCCGTCCTCGAGCTCGCCGACGTGGTTGGTCTCGGTGAGGAAGATGCCCTCGCGCCACGTGTGGCCGAGCAGCTCACGCAGGCGCGGGCCGTCGCCGTCGACGAGGACCTCGTCGGCGTCGAGGTACATCAGCCAGTCGGAGGTCGCCACATCGAGACCCACGTTGCGGGCCGCGGCGAAGTCGCCGTCCCACGCGTGGTGCAGGACCTTGGCCCCAAAGGATTCGGCGATCTCGACCGTGCGATCGGTTGAGCCGGTGTCGACCACGATCAGCTCGTCGACGAACTCGACGACGGCGGCCAGCGCGCGCGGCAGCATCGCCTCCTCGTCCTTGACGATCATGCAGAGGCTGACGGTCTGGTCGGTCGCCGGCACCCCCTTCTGGGCAGCGCGCTGAGCGCGCGGGCCGAGGTCGCGCAGCGCGCGCAGCACCTGCGGGGGCAGGCCCTGGGGCGTGGTGATGCCCTGCTTGCGGCGGCGCTTGCACTCGCGCAGGTTGGCGGCGACGTCGGCGAGGTCAGGGTCCAGGCGCTGCGCGGCGCGGAAGAGCGCCTCGGCGGCGACGATCGCGCCCAGCTCGTAGAGCAGGACGCCGGCGAAGTTCAGCAGGACCGGCTCGCGCGGGGTGTCCTCCAGCGCCTCGACGGCGGCGATCGCGCCGGCCAGTAGGCGCTCGGCGTTCTGCGCACCGGTGCTCGCGCGGTTGCGCAGGACGGACTCCAGCAGCAGGCGCCGCGCGAGATAGCGGTCGTGGTGATCGGCGAGCTGGGCGGCGGCAGCGACGAGCGCGCGCCAGCCGTCCAGGTCATGGGCGTCCAGCAGGCCGGCAGCGCGGTTGGTGACCTGCGCGACGGCAGCCGCACCGGTGGTCGGGGCGGCGGTGGTCTGAGGGGCCGGTCCGTCGACCGGCGCGACAAGGCGAAGCGCCATGAGGGGTGCTGTGCTCCTTGGAGGGAAGGGTCGGCGGGGAGGGCCGCCACCCCGGTGATTCGACCGCCGGCGTGTCGAGTTGAGCGCCGCCGTCTGCTCGCACGCGTGCGCCCGCGCCCGTCAAGCCCCTTGGTCAACCATGCACAGCTTTGAGCGCGCTCGATGCAGGTTCGACCTTCCGCCTCACCAGTTCTGGGGAGGGGGCGTCTAGCCGCATGTCCAGGGGTCAAGTACCGGTATTCGGGGATGCGGAAGGTTCGGCCCCGCACCGATACCTCCAGCGTCCCCCCGCACCAAGGAGCAATGTCGTGAGCCTCGCCACCGCACAAACCTCAAAGCGTCGTCTTTCCTCAGAGGACACCCTGGCCCTCTGGAAGGAGTACCGCCGCACCAACGACCGCGCTGTTCGTGATCGTCTCGTCCTGACCTTCGCCCCCCTGGTCAAGTACATCGTCTACAAGAAGGTCCGCGAGATGCCGGCCCGCTGTGAGGTCGAGGACTTCATCTCCTGTGGCCTTGAGGCGCTGATCCAGTCGATCGAGCGCTACGACCCGGCCAAGGGCGCCACGCTCGAGCAGTACGCCTGGACCCGCATCCACGGCGCCGTGCTCGACGAGCTGCGTCGCCAGGACTGGGCCCCCCGCTCCGTCCGCCGCTGGGAGCGCGACATCGAGCGCGCCGCCGACGAGTTCACCACGCTGCATGGCCGCCGTCCGACCCAGCCCGAGCTGGCCGAGTCGATGGGCACCACCGTCGCCGAGCTGCGCAAGCGCCGCGACGAGGTCACGCAGTCCGACCTGACCTCGCTCAACACGCTCGTCCTCTCCGACGACGAGACCACGATCGAGCGCATCGACACGATCGCCTCGACCGACGCGTCGGCCGACCCGCTGCACCAGGCCGCCAAGGAGCAGGCCAAGGACAAGTTCCGCGAGGCCTTCTCCCGCCTGCCCCAGCGTGAGCGCGAGGTCGCCGTCCTGCTCTATGTCAAGAACATGACGCTGGCCGAGATCGGCGAGATCCTCGGCGTCTCGGAGTCCCGCGTCTGCCAGATCCACGGCCAGCTCAAGAAGACGCTGCGCACCGTGCTGGACGACGACGCGCCGCTGTTCCAGGCCGTCGCCTAGGGACGCCCGCTGCACGTCGTCTTGCGGGGGGCCGCCAGACGACGGTAAGTGGTCAAGCCCGTCGCCCCTTTTGCCGATATGGTCGGGCAGCAGATAACTGCCCGACAAGGGGGGCGGGATGTCTCAGACATCATCGGCGGGATCCCGGTGGTCGCGGCTACGCGCCCACCGGGCGAAGGCAATCATCGGCGGCGCGACGCTGGTCGTCGTCGTCGTGCTGGGGCTGTTCGCGGTCCAGCTCAATGCCAGCCAGAGCGGGTTGCGCGACCGTGCGATCTCGCGCTTTCAGGACCGCGCGCAGGTCATCTCAGCGCTGACGCAGGCGATCCTCTCCTCTGCCGCCGCGGCGCCAGAAGCCGAGCGACGCTACGGCGCCAAGACGGTCGACCCGGCGCTCCTGGACAAGGCCGTCAAGCAGGGCCGCCTCGCCTACGCGGTGCTCTTCGACGGTCGCGGGCAGATCATCTCGACCTCTCGATCGCTGACGCCGGCCCAGCGCGTCGCGCTCCTCTCCTCCCAAGCGGTCCAATCCACGCGCAACGGCGCACCGGTCGCGCTCAGCGACGTCCACGCGGGGACCATCGACCTCGCCGTCGCGCTGAACACCGACGCCGGCCGTCGCGTCCTCGTCAGCGGCGCGCCGACCGCCCTCTTCGGCACGTTCCTGTCGAGCTACCTGCGGCGCGTCCCGGCCCGCGGCGGCACGGCCTACGTCCTCGACAGCCGCTCCGCCGTGATCGGCGCGCGCAACCCGACACAGCTGCTCGGCCGTACCGTCGGCGAACCGGACCTGGTCGATGCGGTCAAGCATGGCGCCCACGGCGCCTACGGAGACGACGGCTACTTCGTGGCCTCGCCCGTGCCCGGCAGCAGCTGGCGCGTGGTGATGACCTCCACGCAGTCCTCGCTGTTCAGCGCGATCTCGGGGTCGCGTAAGTGGCTGCCGTGGATCATCTACCTCGCGCTCGGCCTCACCGCGCTGGGCTTCCTGGCGCTGCTGCGGCGGGTCATGGCCGCCAACGACAAGCTGATCGACAGCAACGCGCATCTGCAGAGCACCAACGCGCTGCTGCGCCACGCCGCCGAGCTCTCGCGCTCCAACGCCGAGCTCGAGCAGTTTGCGTCGATCGCCTCCCACGACCTGCAGGAGCCGCTGCGCAAGGTCCAGACCTTCGCGGCGCAGCTCAATGCCACCGAGAGCGACCGGCTCAGCGAGCAGGGGCAGGACTTCCTGCGCCGGATGAGCGACGCGGCCGGCCGGATGCGCGCGCTGATCGATGACTTGTTGATGTTCTCGCGCGTCTCGACCAAGGCCCGCCCGTTCACCGCGGTCGATCTCTCGGAGTCCGCCGGGTACGTGCTCACCGATCTGGAGGTCGCGATCGAGGAGAGCGGCGCGCAGGTCACGATCGACCCGCTGCCGACCATCGAGGCCGAACCCATGCAGATGCGCCAGCTGCTGCAGAACCTGCTCGGCAACGCGTTGAAGTTCCGCCGCGACGGCGTCACCCCGGAGATCGCGGTGCGCGCCACCGTCGCCGACGGCATCGCCGAGCTGACGATCACCGACAACGGCCTCGGGTTCGACGCCCAGTTCGCCACGCGCATCTTCCGCGCCTTCGAGCGGCTGCACGGCACGAGCGCCTACCCGGGCACCGGGATCGGCCTCGCGCTCTGCCGCAAGATCGTCGAACGCCACCACGGCACGATCACCGCCGACGGCCACGAGAACGAGGGGGCGACGTTCACCGTCCGCCTGCCGCTCCGCCAACCCGACGTCGCCGACGCGCCGCCCAGCTCGCTGTTCCCCGAGTCCGAAGAGGTCCCACATGCGCTCGCCTAGCCCTGAGCGAGACCAACGCTCCATCACGATCCTGCTGGCCGACGACGACGAGGACGACCGCGTCCTCACCGCCGACGCCCTGCGGCGCTCGCGGCTGGTCAACGACCTGCGCTTCGTCGTCGACGGTGACGACCTGATGCAGTACCTCCGCGGCACCGGCGTCTACGCGCCCGGCGGCACCGAGGCGCCCCGTCCCGGCCTGATCCTGCTGGACCTCAACATGCCCAAGAAGGACGGGCGCGAGGCGCTGGCCGAGATCAAGAGCGACCCGGAGCTGCGACGGATCCCCGTCGTGGTCCTGACGACCTCCAAGGCCGAGGAGGACATCTTCCGCACCTACGACCTCGGCGTGAACTCGTTCGTCAGCAAGCCGGTCACCTTCGAGCAGCTGGCCGACGTCATGACGACGCTGGCCTGCTACTGGTTCGACCTCGTCGAGCTGCCCGCAGAAGGCGCCAATGCGCCGGAGTGAGTCGCTGCGAATCCTGCTGGTCGAAGACGACGAGGACGACTTCGTCCTGACGCGCAGCATGCTGCAGGTGCCGGGCGACGGCTGGTTTCAGCTGGAGTGGGAGCAGAGCTACCTGCCCGCGCTGCAGGCGATCCGCGAGGCCCGCCACGACCTCTACCTCGTCGACTATCGCCTCGGCGACCGCACCGGGCTGGACCTCGTGCGCGACGCGTGGGACACCGAGCCGCCCGCGCCCGTGATCGTCCTCACCGGACAAGACGACTACGAGGTCGACGTCCAGGCCTCCGAGCTCGGCGTGACCGACTACCTCGTCAAGGGCACGATCGACGCGCCGAGCCTGGAGCGCACGATCCGCTACGCGGTCCGCCACCACCAGGTGATGGTCGATCTGCGCCGCAGCGAGGAGCGCTACGCGGTCGCCGTCCAGGCCACCAACGACGGGATCTGGGACTGGGACCTGGTCGAGGAGAGCATGCACTTCTCCGACCGCTGGAAGGCGCTGCTGGGCTACGGCGACGCGTTTGCCTCCGACCGCGCCGACGCCTGGTTTGACCTCGTCCATCCCGACGACGTCGCCCGCCTGCGCCGCGAGATCAACCAGCACCTGTCGGGAACCAGCCCGCAGTTCGAGAACGAGCACCGCATCCGCCATGCCGACGGCGGCTGGCGCTGGGTCCTCACGCGCGGCCTGACGACGCGCGACGGCGATGGCCGGCCGCGGCGCATCACCGGCTCGCTGTCAGACATCACCGACCGGCGCGTGGCCCAGGAGCGGCTGATCCACGATGCGCTGCACGACAGCCTGACCGGACTGCCCAACCGCGCGCTCTTCCTCGACCGACTGACGCAATGCCTGCGCCATCTGGAGCGTGACCCGTCCTATGCCTGCGGGCTGCTCTACGTCGACATCGACCGCTTCAAGTTGGTCAACGACAGCCTCAGCCACTCGGCCGGCGACCGGCTGCTGATCGAGATCGCCCGCCGCGTCGGCGCCATCCTGCGCCCGGGCGACACGCTGGCGCGCCTGGGCGGTGACGAGTTCGCGATCCTGCTCGACGGCGCGATCGCCCCTGCTGACGCGCTGGACGTTGCCGCCCGGGTGGCGAGCACGATCGCGCAGCCGCTGCGCTTCGACCGGCGCGAGCTGTCGGTCTCGGCCAGCATCGGCATCGCCCACAACCTCGACGGCTGCGTGAGCCCCGAGGAGCTGATCCGCAACGCCGACATCGCGATGTACGACGCCAAGGCGCGCGGTGGCGGACGCTGCGAGGTCTTCGATGCGTCGATGCACCAGCGCGTCGTGGACCGCGTTTCGCTGGAGACGCGCCTGCGCCACGCGATCGAGCAACAGCGGCTGCGCACGTTCTTCCAGCCGATCATCGACCTGCGCAGCGGCGCACTCCATGGCCTGGAGGCACTGGCCCGCTGGCCCGCCGGCGACGAGGACGAGGTCCCTGCCGGCGAGTTCATCGAGGTCGCCGAGGAGTCGGGCCTGATCGGCCCGCTCGGCGTGCTGATCCTGCGCAACGCGTGCGAGACGCTGAGCGACTGGCGCCAGCGCGGTGTTGTCGCGCCCGAGGTCACGGTGAGCGTCAACGTCTCGATCCGCCAGATCACCGACGGCGGCCTCGTCGACCACGTGCGCGCCGCGCTGCACGACCACGAGCTCCCGCCCGCCAACCTCGTGCTGGAGATCACCGAGAGCACGCTGATCGAGAACCCCGAGCTCGTCAGCGCCGTGCTCGACGAGCTGCTGACGCTCGGCGTCGCCATCCAGCTCGACGACTTCGGCACCGGCTACTCCTCGCTGACCGTCCTGCACGACTTCCCGGGCGACACGCTGAAGATCGACCGCTCGTTCGTCGCGACGATGATCGAGCGCCCCGAGAGCCAGGCGATCATCCGCTCCATCATCGGCCTCGCCCACAACCTCGGCCTGCGCGTCATCGCCGAAGGCATCGAGCATCCCGAGCAGCGCGCCGCCCTCACGGCCCTGCGCTGCGAGTACGGCCAGGGCTACCACTTCGCACGGCCACTGCCTCGCGAGGAGTTCGAGGACCTGCTGGCGACGTGTGAGTCTCCGGCGTAGCGGTCAGCGAAGCTGCGTCCGTCGCAGCCGCCGAGTTACCTGACTGACCGCCTCGATCACCGCGACTTGGCTGGGCTCCCGGCCCTTGAGGAATGCCAGCCGACCCCATTGGGACTGATCGAGAATCGGCGGCTTGCCGAGCACGCCAACCACTGCGTCGACTGACGGCAAGTCGGCGTAGATGCCTGGCTGGAGCTGGCGCATCAGATCCAGCTTGTCGCCAAGGGTGTTGCGGAGCTCCTGGTAGTTGATGCTGAACGAGAACTCAGGCATGTCACTCGCCGTGGCGATCCATGCGACGTCCACGTAGTGCTTGACCGAGCCGTGTGCACACCAGCCAAGGATCTTCTCGGCCATGGTTTCGGCTGGATCCATGACCCAGACCGCCAACGATTCGTCACCTAGCCGCAGCCCGGGAAGATGTTCATGCACAAGTGGCAGCTCGATGCCGGGCTTGACGAGGCCGCGAAACGAGACGTCGGCGTGAAAGCGCAGCTGACCGGGTGTCAGTTGAACCGCGCTGAACGCCGGGTCGAAGCGAATCGGCTGGACCTTCATCAACGTCGCCCGCTCGTCGTTGGGATAGGCGCCTTCAGGGACGATGTCCAGCCACGTGTCCTGGTAGCGGAACAGGTCGGCCAGGGACGAGTCGGGCGTCGCCTTCTCGGTCGACGTCGAGAAGTCCGCATCGGCGATGGTGAAGCGCGGGCTTCCGAAGCCACGAAGCGCCATCGACCCGGCGAGCACGCTGTCGGAGGCAAAGAAGCCGCGCGCCAGAAGATTGCGGATCTCTACGAGTCGAACCGTGTCACGGATGAGGACATCGATGGGGATGCCCGTGTCCGCGGCCGCATCGCTCAGCTGATCGTCGGACGGGTAGGCGATGTCATCGCTCATCCGATCCCGCCCGCCGCAAGCCAGCCCGAGACCGCCCCGGCAGGTACGTTGAGGACCAGCCCGGTGCGGGGGTCCCGCGGCGGGTGCTGGTCGTTCAGACCAAACCCATCACTGCGATCGAGCAGCACGCGGGCGCGGGTCTTGCGCAGTGCCGGCAGATCGTCGGCGACGAGCGCCTCCTGCCCGATCTCACACAGCAAGTAGGCGGCGCGGCGGGCGACGCTGTTGCCACAGGCCTGTGCTGACTTCCACACCGCGGCCCAGTCAGCAAGCCGGGCACGCTGAGCCTTGGCCCAAGCACCCACCACCGTTTCGATGCCCGCGCACAGGTCGGGCCGCAAGACCCCGTCGACCAGCGTGCGCTCCAATGAGGACCGCCACGCGAACTCTTGGGTCCGCGGAAGGATCCGCTGGCGCTCGCGCTCCCGCAGATCGTGCGGCCATCGCGACGGCGCGAGCCGTACGAGCTTGATGGAACGGCCGCCCAAGTTCAGCGCCGATGTGCCCAACGTGCTGTCGCGGTGAATGGCGGCGTAGGTGACGTGGCCGTGGAGATCCGTCAGCCCGTGAGCGATGAGCGCGGTCAAGAAGCCCAGGTAGTAGTCGCCCTGGTCCCGCAGAGCCAGGTCGACGAGCAACTCGACCGGAGCAGCCTGGTCGAGGCGGCTGGTGGCGCGCGGCGCGACCACGTACCTTCCGCGCTGGACGCGATACAGCGACTGGTTGCCCTCCATGTCGTCCAGCAACTGCGCGAAGTTCGGTGTCAGTTGCCGCAACCACGAGCGATCGGCGTCAACGGCAAGGGTCACACGCCGCTCGCGAGCGAGATGCTCGAGAACCGCGGCAGCGAGCGGAGATGCAGAGCGTACGGCCGTAGCACTTGCCATACGCGAGATTATATCTTGGATAATTGCCAATGAAGCAATCGGCAAAGATACTTCTGCGATTCTTGCGTGTTTTGTTCTCTGCTAATTGCTTTCTAGGCTATTGATAGAGACGGTTTGACGCCTGCACTCAGCGCAACCGCTTGGGCTCCAGCCCATAGGCCCACACGAGCACCTCGGCAACCGCGACGAACAGCTCCGACGGGATCTCTTGCTCGAGCTCCAGGCGCACGAGCGCCTCGGCCAGCGCGGGGTCTTCGCGGACGGGGACGCCCTGCTCGCGGGCGATCTCGACGATGCGGTCGGCGATCAGGCCGGCGCCGGCGGCGATGACCTTCGGCGCTCCGGCCTCGGACTTGTCGTAGCGCAACGCCGCGGCGCGGCGCGGCTTCTCAGGCTTGGACATTCAGCGTCTGCTCGCGCGGGTGGACGGTGACGAGGACCGGTGCGCCGCCGGCTTCGGTCAAGGCGTCGCGCAGCTGGCCGGCGGCCGCGCGGACGCGTGCCGCGGGGTCGCCGTCGGAGACGTGCACGGCGGCGGAGCTCGCGTCGAGGCGGATGTCGAGCCGGCCCAACGTCGGCGAGTCGTAGCGGACGACCACCGACCGCGCCGCGCCCGCGCCGCCCTTGCCGCCTTCGGCCTCCTCGCGCTCCTCGACGTGCACGCGCGCGACCGCCCCGCCCGGCAGCGCCAGCTGGTAGGCCGACGGCGGGACCTGCGGCGCGGCGGCCTGCTCGGCGGCAGCCGGCTGCCCCGCCGTCTCGACGATCCGCAGGTGGATCCGCTCGGTGCTCGTCTCGGCCACCCGCAGCCGCAGGACCTGACCCGCCGCGACGCCCTCGGGCAGCTGCGCCGCGAGCCTGACCCCCGCGAGCGACAGCGTGCGCGCGTCCAAGACCCGCGCGCTGATCATCGTCCCCGGGGTGAGCGACAGGTCGGGCAGCAGGCCCCGCAGCAAGACCAGGTTGACCGGGATCGCATCCATCTCGGCCGACAGGTTCGCATGTCGTCTGGCCGCCTCAAGTCCGCACCACCGCCGCCGACTTCCCAGAAGGCATGGAACGCGGGCTCTACATCGCTGCCGCCGGCATGGTCGCCGAGATGGTGCGACAGGATCAGATCGCCAACGACCTCGCCAACTCGGCGACGCCGGGCTACAAGGCCGATCGGTCCCAGCAGCAGTCGTTCTCCGACCTGCTGCTGCAGAACACCCAGTCCGGCGAGACCGTCGGCAAGCTGGGCCAAGGGCCGCTGATCACCAAGAAGGTCACCGACCTCACGCCCGAGGCGCTCCGGGACACCGGCGAGCCGCTCGACCTCGGCATCGCCGGGCCGGGCTACTTCGCCGTCCAGACCGACAAGGGCGTTCGCTACACCCGCGACGGCTCGTTCAAGTCCGCCGCCAACGGGACGCTGACCGACCAGCTCGGCAACACGGTGCTCGGCACCGATCGCAAGCCGGTCAAGGTCAACGCCGACGGCACGGTCGACGCCGCCAAGGTCGGCAACTTCGCCCTGACCGGCGCGACCAAGCAGGGCGACTCCTACTTCACCGGCACCGCCGCGGGCGCCGCCAAGGGGCAGGTCCAGTCGGGCTACCTCGAGGCATCCGGCGTCGACGCCGGCCGCACCATGGTCGACATGATGGCTTCGCTGCGCGCCTTCGAGGCGGGCCAGAAGGCCATCCAGACGATCGACGGCACGCTGCAACAGGCTGCCGGCACGGTCGGCAACCTCCCGGGTTAGCGACCCGCGCGGCTTCGCCGCCGTCCTGAATCGGACGGATGGCCACCCACTTCTCAAGTCGGTTCGGCCCTTGCCGATCACCGAGGGAGACAGAGGACTCCGAAGGCTGGACCGCCCTTGGCGGAAGCCGGAGATTCCTGATTTCCCTCCTTCCCAGGAGAACCCGGTTAAAAGTGCTTGAAGGCATGTACACGGCGGCCGCCGGCATGGCGGCACAGCAGACGCGTCTCGACGCGGTCTCTAGCGATCTCGCGAACGTCGACACGACGGGCTACAAGTCCGCCCGCGTCGCCTTCCGCGATCTCGTGTACGACGATGCCCAGGGCTACGGCGCCGCGAAGGGCGTCACCATCGGCGCCGGCTCAGCCGCGACGTCGATCGGCCGCAGCACCGAGCAGGGCGCGCTGCAGAACACCGAGCGCCCACTCGACATCGCGCTCAACGGCCAGGGCTTCTTCCAGGTCAAGCTCGCCGACGGCACCAAGGCGCTGACCCGCGACGGCAACCTCGACACCGACGCCACCGGCCGCCTCAAGCTCCACAGCGGCCAGCTGCTCGAGCCCCCGATCAAGCTTCCCGCGGGCGCCGACATCAGCCAGGTGACGATCGCCGCCGACGGCACCGTCTCGCTCAAGGGCGTCAAGCTCGGCCAGGTCACCCTGGTCGACGTGCCCGCCCCCGCGCAGCTGCAGGGCGGCCCGGACAACACCTACATCGCCACCAAGGGCAGCGGCGCCGCCCGCCCCGCGGCGAAGACCACCACCCTGTCGCAGGGCACGCTCGAAGCCTCCAACGTCAACGCCGCCACGGCGATGACCGACATGATCGAGGCCCAGCGCGCGTTCCAGCTGGCGAGCAAGGCCATCACCACCCAGGACGAGATCCTCTCGATCGCCAACGGGGTGAAGAAGTGATGAGCGCGCTGCCGCCCCTCGACAACAGCGTGCTGCCGGCCGACGTCCGCACGGGCACGACGGCCGACAAGGACCGCTACAAGACGGCGCTGGCCTTCGAGCGTCAGCTCGTCGAGCAGCTCACGCAGTCGATGGCCGCCACGACCAAGGCCCAAGAGGGCTCCTCGGACGACGGCGACGACGGCTCGTCGGCCGCGACCAACTCCTACAAGGAGATGCTGCCCGGCGTTATGGCCGACTCGATCATGTCGGCCGGTGGCCTCGGCCTCGCCGCCACGATCGCCAAGAACCTCAAGGAGGCGGGCCGATGAGCACCGCGCTGGCGCCCGCCGCCCCCACCGCCTTCGGCTCCGAGATCCTGCGCCACCTCGACGCGCAGATCGCCTCCGCCCGCCGGCTGCTGGACGCCGTCCTGCGCCAGGGCGCCGCGATCCGCAACCGCGACGTCGACGCCGTCCTCGCCCGCCTCGGCGAGATGCAGGCCGAGATGGAGCGCCGCTCCACCCTGGAGCGCGACCGCGTCCGGCTCCTCACCCAAGCCGGAACGGGCCTCAACATCCCCGCCCACGAGGTCACGCTCGAAGCACTCGCCCAGCTGCTCGGCCCCCACGAGGCGCTCGCCGCCAAGGGCCGCAGCGCCGAGCTGCGCGGCCTCCTCGCCGAGGTCCAGCGCGAGCATGTCGTCAACCGCGCCCTCATGCGCCAGGAGCTCGCGTTCCTGTCGCACTTGACACGTCAACTCGGCGTGGAGGGCGAAGACGTCGGCTACCGGCCGCCCAGCGAGCCGGGCGCCACGATGCGCGCCACCCTCGACCCGGCGGCCCAGCCGGTGCGCATCCGGCGCGCCCTGGATCTCGAGGCCTAGGCCATGGCGATCCCCGCCTTCACCGGACTCAATACCGCGCTGCGTGGCGTCCAGGCCCAGCAGGCCGCGCTCGACGTCGTGGCGCACAACATCGCCAACGTCGAGACGCCGGGCTACAGCCGCCAGGAGGCCGTCTTCAGCGCGTCGCCGACGCTGCGCATCGACGGCACCAAGTCCGACGGCACGGGCGCCCAGCTCGGCACCGGCGTCGACGTCCTCTCCTACCGCCGCCTGCGCGACGACTTCCTGGACCTCCAGTTCCGCGCCCAGAACATGGCCTCGGGCCAGTCCGACGTCTCCGCCAAGCGGTTGGGCGTCGTGCAGGCCGATCTGGCCACCGGCAGCACGAGCGACCTCGGCACGCTGCTGGACAAGTTCTGGAGCTCGTGGGACACGCTGGCCGCCAACCCGACCAGCACGGACGCCAAGGCCGCCGTCGTCGGCACCGCCCAGACGCTGGCGCAGCGCTTCACCACGCTCGACGCCGACATCGCCTCAGCCGGCACGCAGGCCACCGCCGCGATCTCCGATCTCCTCTCCGACGACGGCCCGATCAAGCCGATCGCGACCGAGCTGGCCCAGCTCAACCAGCAGATCAACATGGCCAAGGAGTCGGGCGTCTCCCCCAACGACCTGCTCGATCGCCGCGACCTGCTGCTCGACAAGCTGTCGGCCTACGGCCAGGTGTCGGTCGCGGCCGACCCAACGCTCGGCCCCGACGGCAAGCCCGCCTACCCGGGGATGATCCAGGTCTCCTTCGGCGGCGCCGCGACCCCGCTCGTCTCTCAGACCACGGCGACGATGCCGACGATCGCGACGCTGTCGGCCACCCCCGGCGGTCAGCTCGGCGGCCTGCAGGACGTCGCCGCCAAGGTCGACGGCTACCGCGCGACGCTCTCCACGATGGCCCAGTCGCTGATCACCTCGGTCAACAGCGCCTCCTCGACCCCCATCTTCTCCGGCACCGGCGCCACCGACATCGCGGTCGTGGCGACCGCGGCGACGGTCAGCGCCGGCGTGGCCGGTGGCGCTGCCTCCGACAACAGCGTCGCGCTGGCGATCCGCGCCCTGCGCGGCGGCGCCGTCGACACCGCCTACTCGGGCCTCGTGCGCCAGATCGGCTCCGACGTTCGGACCGCGACGAGCGCCAACACCACGGCCAACAGCGTGCTGGACTCGATCACGGCCCAGCGCCAGTCGGTCTCCGGCGTCTCGATGGACGAGGAGATGGCCAACATGATCCGCTTCCAGCGTGGCTACCAGGCCGCAGCGCGCGCGCTGACGACCATGGACGACCTGCTCAACACGCTGATCAACTCGACCGGCCGAGTGGGGATGTAGCTGATGCGCATCACCAACAACATGGTCAGCAGCCGCATCATCTCCGACCTCCAGGCGCGCTACGCCGCGATGTCGGACACGCAGCTGCAGATCTCGACCGGCCGCCGCGTCAACCAGCCGTCCGACGATCCGACGGCCGCCGCCCAGGAGCGCCTGCGGCTCTCCGAGCTCTCGCAGATCAAGGGCAGCCAGAGCAGCGTCGCGAGCGCCCAGACCGCGCTTAACGCGTCCGAAAGCAGCCTGGAGGGCGTCCGCTCGGTGCTCTCCCGCGCCAACGAGCTGGCGCTGGCGGGCGCCAACGGCTCGCTGAGCCAGGCCGATCGCATCACGATCGCCAACGAGATCGACCAGCTCATCAAGTCCGCCAAGGACTCCATGAACACCAAGGTCGGCGACTCCTACATCTTCGCGGGCACCAAGTCCGACACCGCGCCGTACGCCGACGCGACCGGGGACGCCTACCAGGG
>JBEVLC010000266.1:0-5989 GCA_040509415.1 Baekduia sp.
CGCCGGGCGGGAGCAGCAGGAGCCGCGGGCCGGGCTCGGCGGTCATGAGATCGGGTCGGACGCCCATCCCGGCGACCTTCAGCGCCGCCGCGACCCGCCGGCGAGCCTCGGGCGTCGGCGCTGGCTCGCCGAACGCGCCGAGCAACTGCTCGAGCGTTGGCGCCCGATCGGCGCCGCGTCCACGCGCGGCGGCGTTGGCGATCTCGGTCGCGAGTGCCGCGTCGCCGAGTGGCACCTCTGGGTCTGAGGGGCGCTGTCCCGAGCTCTCCATTGGCCGGGGGGTCTACCAGAGGACCCGGCGCGAGCGCGGCAACGTCGGAGCGTGTTGTGCGCAGATGAAGGCTGCAACACCTCGATCACGTAGTCGGGGCATGGTGCGGATACCCTGCTCACCGAAACGATGGCCCATCTCTTCATCTGCCCCAACTGCGGAAACCGCACGACCGAGACCGAGCGTAACGCCGGCTTCCGGCGCCAGGCTCGCGGCTGCACGAAGTGCGGCTTCGGCTTCCTGTTCGAACTGCTCGATGATTACTACCCCGCGCCGGACGCCGCGTTCTTCGCCTGCGACCAGCACGGCAACGTCATCGCCTGTGGCCGTGGCTCGTTCGAGCTGACCGGCCTCGACGACGAGAAGGTGATCGGCCGCCCGGTGCGCGACGTGCTCGGGCTGCAGTTCACCGGCGGCGAGGATCCGGTCGGCACGGTCCTGGAGTGGGGGGTGCGCAAGCTCCGCCAGCCGGTCGAGGTCAACGCGGAGGGAGATCTGCCCGCTCAGGCGACCGCGGACCTGTTCCCCGCGTACGATGACGACGGAGGCATGCTGCTGATCCTGACGCCGGACAAGTAGTCCGTCACGTCATGTTTATCCCAGCGCAGTACGCTGCCGTCCGCTCCGCATGACCGATCGCCGCAGAAATCTCATCGTCCTCGCCCTCGTTGGCGTCCTGCTCGTCCTTTCGCTGGCGGTGATCATCCCTGGATCGCCGCTGTCGAAGAAGACGCGCCAAGGCCTTGACCTCAAAGGCGGGACGTCGCTGGTCTACCAAGCCAAGCCGACGAAATTCAGCAAGGTCACGTCGGATTCCATCCAGCGCACGATGGACATCATGCGCGAGCGCGTCGACAGCCTTGGCGTCGCGGAACCCGAAATTCAGCGTTCTGGCAGTGACCAGATCGACGTGTCCCTGCCAGATGTCAGCAACGCGGATCAAGCCCAGCAGCAGGTCGGCACGACGGCGGTCCTGGGGTTCTATGACTGGGAGACCTCGGTCCTCGGTCCTGACGGCAAGCCGGACCCGACCAACGGGGCCGTCACCGGCGGTTCGAGCGCCGGTCAGCCGGGCAGCGGCACCCAGACCTTCTACGAGGCGGTCACCCGCGCGGCGAAGTTCAAGCCGACCAATGAGCCCGACGACACGACCACCGGTCTCTTCTACGGCGTCGATGACAAGGCCAAGACGGTGCTTTGCGGGCCGCAGGCCTCAGAGGCCGACGCCCGCGAGGCCTGCCTGAACGCGGGCAAGAAGCCGTCGTCGATCGTCAAGGTCCCGCAGGGCTACCTCATCGTCCAGGCCGAGGCCGACGAGTCCAACAAGGCCGCGCAGGCGGCCGCTGCTGACGCCTATTACATCCTCAAGGATGATCCGAAGCTCCTTGGCCGCGACATCAAGGATCCTCAGCAGAACATCGACAACGGGCCCGGCGGGTCGGGCCAGCCCGACGTCACCTTCAGCTTCACCAAGTCCGGCCGCGAGAAGTGGCAGAAGACGACGCGCGCGATCGCCCAGCGCGGCCAGGCCGCGCTGCTGCCCGGCGTTCCGACCAACAGCGTCGCCAACCACTTCGCGATCATCCTTGACAACAAGCTGATCTCGGTCCCGTACATCGATCCGCAGCAGAACCCGGACGGCATCGACGGCTCCAACGGCTCGCAGATCTCGGGCAGCTTCACGATCAAGTCCGCTCAGCGCCTGGCCAACCTGATCAAGACGGGTGCCCTGCCGATCAAGCTGGAGTTGATCTCGCAGTCGCAGGTCTCCGCGACGCTCGGCCAGCAGGCACTGCACCAGGGCTTGATCGCCGGCCTCGTCGGCTTCGCGGTCGTCGCGCTCTTCCTGCTGGCCTTCTACCGCGTGCTGGGCGTCATCGCCGTCATCGCGCTGGTCATCTACGCGATCTACCTGTTCGCGCTGATCAAGCTGATCCCGATCACGATGACGCTGCCCGGCATCGCGGGCCTGATCCTCACGATCGGCGTGGCAGCAGACGCGAACATCGTCATCTTCGAACGCGTCAAAGAGGAGATCCGCGGGGGGAGATCCGTGGCCGCGGGCATCGCCCAGGGCTACAAGAAGGGCATCGCGGCGATCATCGACGCGAACGTCGTCACGTTCATGGTGGCCTTCATCCTCTTCATCCTGGCCACGGCCGGGGTCAAGGGCTTCGCCTTCACGTTGGGCATCGGCACGCTGACCTCGCTCTTCACCGCCGTCTTGGCGACCCAGGCGGTCCTCGGCACGATGCAGCGCTCGCCGCTGATCTCGCACCCGAGCGCTCTGGGCGCCAGCGAGGCCAAGCGCCGCTGGACCCAGGACTTCATGGGCGCGTCGAAGTGGTTCTTCTCGGTGTCCGGCGTGATCCTGCTCATCGGTGCGCTGGCCATCGGCGGCAAGGGCCTGAACTTCGGCATCGACTTCGAGTCCGGCACGCGCGCCAAGGTCGCGTTCGCGTCCGCCAAGCCGCCGTCGGAGACGCAGATCTCCGACGCGCTGCAAGAAGCCGGCTTCAAGAACCCCGAGATCCAGAAGGTCAAGGGCGACAAGGAGCTCGGCGGCAACGGCCTGCAGGTCTCGCTCGGCGAGACGGGCCAGAAGGCCGCCGGCATCCAGCAGATCCTGGAGAAGAAGTTCGGCAAGACCAAGGCCTTCCAGCAGGACTCCATCGGCCCGACGTTCGGCAAGACGGTGGCGAACTCCGCGATCATCGCGATCATCGCGTCGCTGATCGTCATCAGCGCCTACATCGCGCTGCGGTTCGAGTGGAAGTTCGCCGTCCCGGTGCTGATCGCGCTGATGCACGATCTCCTGATCACAGCGGGCGTCTACTCGCTGACCGGCCGGGAGGTGACGACAGCGACGGTGGCGGCGCTGCTGACGATCGTGGGCTATTCGCTCTACGACACGATCATCGTGTTCGACCGCATCAGAGAGAACGTGCCGCGCATGCCGCGCGCGGCCTTCACGCAGATCGTCAACCGCTCGATGAGCGAGGTGCTGACCCGCTCGCTGGCGACCTCGTTCTGCACGCTGCTGCCGATCCTCGCGCTGCTGTTCTTCGGTGGCGACACGCTCAAGGACTTCGCCTTCGCGCTGCTGATCGGCGTCATCTCGGGCGCGTACTCCTCGATCTTCATCGCCTCGCCGGTGCTCTCGCACTGGAAGGAGCGTGAGGAGGTCTACCGCCGCCGCCGGATCCGGATCGTCGAGGACACGGGCGCTCCGGTACCGGCCTACGCGACCGACGCCCACGCCATCACGGTCGATCCCAAGCGCCCGAAGGGTCCGGGCCGCCGCCTCACCGCGCCGGAGGATCCCGAGCGCGCTGTGTCGCAGACCGAGTTCCAGCAGTTGGTGGCCGACATCTCCCACGAGACGGCGCCCACCCAGGTCGCGGCCAAGACGCGCGCCAAGCCCAAGCCGAAGGCGCCCGAGGAGGATCCGGCGGCCGACGCGCTGCCCGAGGACCTCGTGCTCAAGGACAACAAGCGCGACAAGCCCAAGCGCCCGCGCAACAAGCGTCACGGGAGGCCGCGCTAATGGCCATGTTCGCCTGGGTCATGATGGGCATCGCCCTCTGGCACTTCGCCATCTTCATCCCGGACCGCTTCTGGGGCGGCATCGTCGGGGCGTTCCTCGGCGCGCTCTTTGGCGCGGCCCTGTTCGGCCTGGTGGTCAACGGCTTCACGATCCCCGGGCAGAACGACACCCACATCCTGCAGGCGATCGAGGCCGCACCGGGCGCGATCATCGGGATGGCCGCGGTGTACTACGAAGGCGTTCGCCGCGGCATTCCCGCGTTGGATCTGTAGTTCACCAACCGAAACCCGGACGGTGCGGGATGGACCTGTCATGGCGTCCGGGCGCGTTGGCACGCTGCTGAACGATGCTCATGCCGCGACTCGATGTTCCGCCGTGCGACAGCGCCGCGGCGCTGGCGCTCGCGCGCGATCTGGGCATGTCGTTTCCGGTCGCGCAGGTGCTCGTTCGCCGTGGGATCACCGATCTCGACGCGGCACGGGCGTGGCTGGCCGCGGCTGACGAGCATCCCGCCTCGGCGTTCAGGGGCATCGACGAGGCGATCGCGGTCCTGCTGCGCCATGCGCGCGCCGGCACCCGCGTCACCGTGCACGGCGACTACGACGTCGACGGCGTCACCTCAACGGCGATCCTTGTGCGCGCGCTACGCGCCGTCGGCGCCGACGTCGACTGGTACCTGCCCAGCCGCAGCGAGGACGGCTACGGCCTGTCGGCTGCGACCGTCGAGAAGCTCGCCGCGCGCGGCACCAAGCTGCTGGTGACGACCGACTGCGGGATCACCGCGGTCGACGAGGTCGCGCTGGCGGTCTCGCTCGGCCTCGACGTCGTGGTCACCGACCACCACAGCCCACGCGCCGACGGTGCTCTCCCCGCCGCGCCGATCGTGCACCCGGCCGTCTGCGACTACCCGTGCCCGGACCTCTGCGCCGGCGGCGTCGCGCACAAGGTCGCCGGCGCGCTGCTGGAGGCCGCGGGCCACGATGCCGCCATCGCGCTGGCCGACCTCGACCTCGTCGCGCTGGCGACCGTCGCCGACTGCGTGCCGCTGCACGGGGAGAACCGCCGTCTGGTGCGCCAAGGGCTGCAGGCTCTGGGGCGGACCGAGAAGGTCGGGCTCCGGGCGCTCATGCGCGTGGCGAAGGTGGACCCCACCAAGGTCGACGCCCGCGCGCTGGGCTTCGGGCTCGCGCCGCGGATCAACGCCGCCGGGCGCCTGCACCGCGCCGACGCGGCGCTCGAGCTGCTGCTCACCCACGACCAGACGCGCGCTGACGAGATCGCCCAAGAGCTCGACCGCGCCAACGCCGACCGGCGCTTCGTCGAGCAGCGGATCGCGTTCGAGGCCGAAGCCCAGGTCGCGGAATTCGGCCCACCCACCCACCAACCCGCCTATGTCCTCTGGGCTGACGGCTGGCACCCGGGCGTCATCGGGATCGTGGCCTCGCGGCTCGCCGAGAAGTATCACCGCCCGGTCATCCTGATCGCGCTGCGCGAGGGCGAAGCCGAAGGCACCGCCTCGGGGCGCTCGATCCCCGCGTTCGATCTGCTCGGCGGTCTGGACGCCTGCGCGTCGCACCTACTGCGTCACGGCGGGCATCGCGCCGCGGCGGGCGCCACGGTCGCACGCGGCGAGCTGGAGGCGCTCCGGGCGGCGTTCACCGCGCACGCCGCGTCGGTCCTGGCGCCTGAGGACCTCGTGCCGGTTGAGCGCGTCGATGCCGTGGTCTCCGGCGATGAGCTGGGCACGACGCTCGCCGAGGAGCTGGGCCGGTTGGCGCCGTTCGGCATCGGCAACCCCGCGGTCTCGCTGCTGGTCCCGGCCGCACGGCTGATCGACCCGCATCCGATGAGCGAGGGCAAGCACGTGCGCTTCACGGTGCAGGCCGGCGGCATCCGCGCCCGTGCCGTCGCGTTCAACCTCGGCGCGCTGCCCGACGGCGCCGCGGAGGGCCGCCTGCACGCGACCTTCACCCTGGAGCTCAACGAGTGGCAGGGCGCGGTCGAGCCGCGGCTCTTGCTGCGCAAGCTCCTGCCCGCCGTGGCCGAGGCGCCGACGCTGATCGGCGAGGCGATGCCCGGCACCGCCGCCTGGCATGCGGCGGTGGTCGCGGCGGCGACGAGCGCGGCGGTCAGTGTGCCGGCGCTGGCCGGCGCGAGCGCCTGGGATCCAG
>JBEVLC010000267.1:0-10906 GCA_040509415.1 Baekduia sp.
CCCGCAGCCCCACCAGCTCTCACTCCCTCGGTGCCGACGAACCACGCTGCGCAGCACGACCAGCGCCTCGCACTGCACGCCAACCACGCCCGCGCTCCGACCCCCACCCCAACACGCACCCCCAGCTGGCCAGACAGCCAGGACCCATAAGATCCCCGCCCATGACCGAGCTCGACACCATCAAGATCCACCGCCGGGGCGGCGCGGCCACCATCGAGCTGGCACGCCCCGAGACCATGAACGCGTGGAACAAGCAGTTCGGGCTCGACCTGCTCGCCGCCGTCGAAGAGGTCCGCGACGACGAGGCCGTGCGCGCCATCTGCATCACCGGCGCCGGCCGCGGCTTCTCCTCCGGTGCCGACCTCAAGGACATGAGCGGGCGTGACGAGCTGACCGAGCAGGGCCGGCCCGACGTCTACAAGGTGCTGACCGAGCGCTACCACCCGATCATCACCGGGCTGCGCACGATGCCCAAGCCCGTCGTCGCCGCCGTCAACGGCCCCGCCGTCGGCATCGGGCTCAGCCTCGCGCTGGCCGCCGACCTCGTCGTCGCGCGCGAGTCGGCCTACTTCCTGCTGGCCTTCGTGAACATCGGCCTCGCGCCCGACGGCGGCTCCTCGCTCTTCGTGCCCGAGCGCGTCGGCTTCACGCGCGCGATCGAGATGGCGATGCTCGGCGAGCGCGTCCCTGCGCCACAAGCCGCCGAGTGGGGCCTCGTCAACAAGGTCTTCGCCGACGCCGAGTTCGACGCCGAGGTGACCGCGCTCATGGACCGCCTCGCCGCCGGCCCGACCGCCGCCTACGCGGGCATCAAGCGCCAGCTCAACGCGTGGCTGTATGCCCGGATGGACGGCCAGCTGGAGCTGGAAGCCCAGGTGCAGCGTGAGATGGCGCACTCCGACGACTTCGTCGAGGGCGTGTCAGCGTTTCTGCAGAAGCGCCCTCCGGCGTTCAGCGGTCGCTGACATTCGTGTCAGCGTTCTTGCAGAAGCGCCCCACCGCCTTCACCGGGCGTTGACGATCCGGCAAGCGGGCCTCAGAACCCGTACGGTGCCGAACTGAGTCCAGGCGCGCCGGTCGAGCACGGCGAGCGGCCGTCGGACGCCGGTTCATGAATAGAATCCCCGCCGCCTTGGACACCTCTCGCCTTCGCAACCTCATGACTTCGCGCCGATTCATCCTGACCCTGCTCGCCGTGGTGACCGGCGCCCTCCTGCTGGCGCCCGTCGCCGGGGCGGATCTCTGGTCACCGGAATCCGGCGGCTCGTCGAACGCCGACGACATCGACACGCTCTACAAGTTCATCTTCGCCGTCGCGATCGTCGTGTTCGTCGGCGTGGAGGGCGTGTTGCTCTACTCGGTCTTCAAGTTCAAGGCCAAGAAGGGTCGCGTCGCGGCCCAGATCCGCGGCAACACGCGCCTGGAGATCGGCTGGACGGTCGGCGCCGCGCTGATCCTGGTCGTCCTCGCGGTGATCACGTTCGTCAAGCTCGACGACATCCGCAACCCGCCGGACTCCTCGCCCAATGGCCTCCAGCTCGCCGACACCAGCCGCCGCCTGCCGCCCAACGGCAAGTCGCTGAACATCTGCGTCAACGGCCAGCAGTACATCTGGCGCTTCACCTACACCGACAACTGCAAGACCGGCGCGAACCTCGGCGAGCCGTTCTCCTACGAGGAGATGGTCGTTCCCGTCGACACGACGGTGACGCTCGACATCGGCGCTCAGGACGTCGTCCACTCCTGGTGGATCCCGAAGCTCGGCGGCAAGTTCGACGCCGTCCCCGGCTACACCAATCACACCTGGTTCAAGGTCCCCGGCAAGTTCGCGACCAAGCCGGGTGGGACCGTCTTCTTCGGCCAATGCGCCGAGCTGTGCGGGCGCAACCACGCGAACATGACCGCCCGCGTGCGCGCCGTGTCCGTCGACGAGTACCAGCGCTGGCTCAGCGACCGCAAGGCCGACATCAAGTCCGCCGAGCAGCAGGGCGCTGAGCAGCGCAAGCAGTTTGAATCCGGAAACATCCAGAACCCGTAGCTCAGGACCTGACTGACGCATGGCCGCCACCATCGAAGCTCCCCGCCCCAACGTCGCGCCTGCTCCGCAGGTCGTCGCGCACAAGGTCGACCCGTCCTCGCAGGGCTGGACGTCGTGGGTCACCACGACCGACCACAAGCGCATCGGGATCATGTACCTGGTCCTCACGTTCGGGTTCTTCATCCTCGGCGGCGTCGAGGCGCTGCTGATCCGGCTGCAGCTCGCGGTCCCGAACAACGACCTGCTGACGCCGCAGACCTACAACGAGCTGTTCACGATGCACGGGACGACGATGATCTTCCTGTTCGTCGTGCCGGTCATGGCCGGCTTCGGCAACTACTTCGTGCCGCTGATGATCGGCGCGCGCGACATGGCGTTCCCAAAGCTCAACGCGCTCTCGTTCTGGCTGCTGGCCGCCGGTGGCGTCGTCTTCTACGCCTCGATCTTCTTCAGCCCGCCCGAGTGCGGCTGGACCTGTTACTCGCCGCTGAGCGACACCGAGTACCTGCCCTCCGGCGGCGTTGACGCCTGGATCTACCTGATCCACCTCACGGGCCTGAGCTCGCTGGTCGGCGCCATCAACTTCTACGCGACGATCGCGAACCTGCGCGCGCCCGGCATGGGCTGGGGCCGCCTGCCGCTCTTCGTCTGGGCGATCCTGACCTACGCGGTCCTGCTGATCCTCGCCCTGCCGGTCATCGCCGCGGCCGTCACGCTGCTGCTCACCGACCGCCACTTCGGGACGAACTTCTACGACGCGTCCAACGGGGGCTCGCCGCTGCTGTGGCAGCACCTGTTCTGGTTCTTCGGGCACCCCGAGGTCTACATCATGGTGCTGCCGGGCTTCGGCATCATCTCCGAGGTCCTGCCGGTCTTCGCCCGCAAGCCGATCTTCGGCTACAAGGCGATCGCCGCGGCGACCCTGGTCATCGCCTTCCTCGGCCTGCTCGTGTGGGCGCACCACATGTTCTCGACGCCGAGCCCGGCGCTGGTGCTCATCTTCTTCATGATGAGTTCCTTCCTCATCGCGATCCCCACGGGCGTCAAGATCTTCAACTGGATCGCGACGCTCTGGCGTGGGACGATCGAGTTCACCACCGCGCTGCTGTTCTCCGTCGGCTTCATCGGCACGTTCCTGATCGGCGGCATCACCGGCATCTTCGTCGCCGTCTTCCCCGTCGACTGGCAGCTGACCGACACCTACTTCGTGGTCGCGCACTTCCACTACGTGTTGATGGGCGGCGCGGTCTTCACGATCTTCGCCGGGCTCTACTACTGGTTCCCGAAGATGTCGGGCCGGATGATGAGCGAGCCGCTCGGCAAGGCCAGCTTCTGGCTGATGCTGATCGGCTTCCACGTCACGTTCCTCGTGCAGCACTCCGCGGGCATGGAGGGCATGCCGCGACGGATCTACGAGTACTCCGACGTCCAGGACCTCGCGATCCTCAACCTGATCTCGACGATCGGCGCGTTCATCCTCGGCGTCGGCATCCTGCTGACGCTCATCAACGTGCTCGTGTCGCTCAAGAAGGGCGCGATCGCCGGGCCGGATCCGTGGAAGGCCAACACGCTGGAGTGGTTCACCACCTCTCCCCCGCCGGTCAACAACTTCGACTCGGTGCCCCGCATCCGCTCCGTCGAGCCGATGAAGGACATCCGCCGTCAGGTCGCCATGCAGACCGGCGTCGTGCCCGAGCCCGAGCCCGTCTACTCCCACTAGGACGACAGGGAGTAGGCTCGCCCCGCCATGGAGGCGTCACGCGCAACCACCGCCGCACTGCCGGCGACCGGCGCCCGGCAGCTCGCCAGCGACCTGCTGGCGCTGACCAAGCCCAAGGTCCAGTCGCTGCTGCTGCTGACCACGGTCACCACGATGCTGGTGGCCGGCAGCCCGTCGATCGGGCTGATCATCGCCACGTGCATCGGCGGCTACCTCAGCGCCGGCGGCGCCGGCGCGGTCAACCACTGGTACGACCGCGACATCGACGCGCAGATGGCGCGCACCGCGACGCGGCCGATCCCCGCCGGGCGCATCGCGCCGCAGACCGCGCTGTGGTTCGGGATCGCGCTCGCCGTCCTGGGCTTCATCTGGCTGACGCTGACGGCCAACGTCCTTGCCGCATCACTGTCGTTCAGCGGCTTCTTGGGCTACACGCTCATGTACACGGTGTGGCTCAAGCGCCGCACGTGGCAGAACATCGTCTGGGGCGGCGCCGCCGGCGCCGTGCCACCGCTGGTCGGCTGGGCCGCGGTGACCGGTGGCCTCACGGGCCTGCCGATCTACCTGTTCGCGATCGTCTTCTTCTGGACCCCGCCGCACTTCTGGGCGCTGTCGCTGCTGATGAAGGACGAGTACGCGAAGGTCGGCGTGCCGATGCTGCCGGTCGTGCGCGGCGAGCACGAGACGCGCCGCCAGATCGTCCTCTACAGCGTCCTGCTCTACGCCGTGACGCAGTTGCCCTTCTGCGGCGGCGGCGGCCTGGACGCCATCTACCTGATCGCTTCGCTCGCGCTCGGCATCGCCTTCGTCGGGCTCGCTGTGGCGCTGCAGCGCCAGGCGACCCGCAAGGCCGCCCTGCGGCTGTATCTGTTCTCGCTCCTCTACCTCGCGCTGCTGTTCGCGTCGATGGTGGCGGACGTCAAGCTGTAGCCCCGTCTGGGAGAATCGCACCCGTATGGACCGCAACCTCGCCCGCAAGAACGTGCGCACCGGCCTCATCGCCGGGACCGTGTGCTTCATCATGTTCGGCCTGACCTTCGTCGCCGCGGCGATCTACGTCGCATGAGCCGCGACCCCGAGATCCCGCCCGTCGGCGAGGAGATCCACCTCCCCGGTGGCTCGATCCAGCCGCTACTGCTGACCATCGGCATCACGATGGCGCTGCTCGGCGTCACGCTGGGCCTGCCGCTCCTGATCGCCGGCCTCGTGCTTACGGTCTGGGTGATCGTGCGCTGGGTGGCCGACACGCGCCGCGACATCGCCGAGCTGCCGCTCCATCACGACGGCGAGCAGCACTAGCGCTCCGCGCTGTTATCCGAGCTTTGAGGAGGGCGGGTGCCGCAATGGCGTCCGCCCTTCGTCGTTCTCAGGCCGATGCGTCGATCGAGACGCCAGCGGGCACGTCGCAAATAGCGCCGTCATCCGTCCAGCACCGCACCACGTCTCGCACCGAAAGGATCCCGATGATCTCGCCGCTCTCCATCACGATCAGATGGCGAAAGCTGCCGCGGACCATCGCGACCGCCGCTTCTTCCAGCGACCACTCCGGGGAGGCGTAGACGACGTTGCTGGTCAGGTGCTCGCCGACAACCTCCACGTCAGGGTCCTGCCCCATGCCGATCGCGTCCAGGACGTCGCGCTCGGTCAGGATGCCCGGGCCGGCCGCGTCGGGGTCGAGCACGACCGCCGCGCCCACACGCCGCTGCGACATCTGCTTCGACGCCTCCCGCAGGGTGTGGCCCGGTCCGATCGTCAAGACCATGCCGCTCATCCCGTCACGCACCTGCATCCCGAACCGCTCCTTCGTTCGTTGAAGCCTTGCAACGATTGCCTCAAACTGAAATCTACCATCGACGTCCACGCACGCCAATCCTGAGGTGATCTCCCGATCCCCTCCCGACGTATCCCCGATGACCCCATGCACCGACCAGCCACCATCCGCCTGCGGACCAGCCTCTTCGAGGATGCGGTCGCGATCGTCGAGTCCGAGTACGCCTCTGACCTCTCGCTGGACGACATCGCGCGGCGGGTCGCCTCGTCGCGCCGTCAGCTCCAGCGTGCCTATTCGGAGATCGGCTCCACCACCTTCCGCGAGCACCTCACCGCCGTGCGCATGGAGCGCGCCGCCGAGTTGCTGCGCATTCGCGGCCTGACGGTCCGCGATGTCGCCCATCGCGTCGGCTACCGCCAGCCCGCGCAGTTCGCCAAGGCGTTCCGGCGCCACCACGGGATCGCGCCCTCGGATTTCCGCGCCAGCGGGCGCTTCGCCCGCCTGGACACGGTCTCCGCGACGCCCGGCAACGCCGCCGCGTAGCCCCGCTGACAGGGCCAGAAGTCCGCTTGGCGCGGAACGTCGTTGCTTCCCGTCGCGCGCTACCCATAGGATCGCCGGGCTATGGGTGAGGAGAGCACTCGAGCGGAGGCTGATTCCCTGCGAGGGCAATCAGGCCGGCGCACCGTCACAGAGATGGTGGTCGTCGGCCTAATCGCATCGATTTTGGGAATCATCCTCGGGCTCGTCATCGATTGGTTCCCCACACAGGGGTCAAAGCAGGCCGGACCGATCGACACGTTCTGGGACGTGTTGATCATCTGCTCGGTCCCGGTGTTCGTCCTCGTGACGACCGTGGTGCTGTTTGCCGCGCGCAACTTCCGGATGCGTCCGGGCGAGGAGCATCTGGACGGGCCACCCATCCATGGCAACACGCGGCTCGAGGTCGTCTGGACCGCGATCCCCGCGATCATGCTCGTCGCGCTGTGCACCTACGCCTACCTCGTGCTGCATGACATCGAGAAGGCGCCGGCGGCCGGCAACGAGCGCCAGATCACCGCCATGGGCCAGCAGTTCACGTGGACCTTCGACTACAACGAGGGCGGCAAGAAGTTCTCCTCGGCGCAGCTCTACGTGCCCGAGGGCGAGTCGGTGAAGTTCAACGTCAAGACCAAGGACGTCCTGCACGACTTCTGGGTCCCGGCGTGGCGGATGAAGATCGACGCTGTCCCCGGCCTCACCACCAACTACCGGATCACGCCGACCAAGCTCGGCACCTACCCGGTCGTCTGCGCCGAGCTCTGCGGCCTGGGTCACGCCTTCATGCGCCAGACCGCCCACGTGCTGCCCAAGGCGGCGTTCGACGCCTGGGTCGCCAAGATGAGCGCGCCTGCCAAGCCGGCAGCGCCCGCGGGCGGAGGTGCTGCCCCTGCGGTTGACGCTAAGGCGCTCTTCACCCAAGGTGAGACGCAGACCGGCGCCACCGCATGCGGCGCCTGCCACAAGCTCGCCGACGCCGGCACCGCCGGTGGCGTCGGGCCCGATCTCGACCAGGTCCTCAAGGGCAAGGACGAGGCGTTCATCCACGAGTCGATCGTGAACCCCAACGCCGAGATCGCGTCGGGCTTCAACAAGGGCATCATGCCCGAGACCTACGGGAAGCTCTTGAACACGGCTCAGGTCGACGCGCTGGTCAAGTACCTCAAGGAGGTGGCGGGCAAGTGACCGTCAAGCTGCGGCAGCCCGGGTGGTACCGCGCCGGGTGGTACATGCTCATCGGCGCGTCGTTCGCCGTCGCCATCAGCTGGCTCGTGCGCATGGCCTATGGCCACGATCGCTACGCGCACTTCCTCGAGGCCGAATCGATCGTCCTCATCGGGATGTTCATCCTGCCGCTGGCGTTCCTCGTCGGCCTCGGATGCTTTGACTACTGGTTCTACTGGGCGGCCGGCAAGCCGACGCGTCCTGAGGACCACTCGAGCCACGGCGCCACGTCGTGGAAGGACTACTTCCGCCCGAACACCGACCACAAGGTCATCGGGATCCAGTACACGGTCCACTCGTTCTTCTTCCTCTTCGTCGGCGGCCTGATGGCCATGCTGATGCGCGCCGAGTTGGCCCAGCCGGGCCGGCAGTTCGTGGACTCCAACACGTTCAACGGCCTCTTCAGCGTCCACGCGTCGATCCTGATCTTCCTGTTCATCATCCCCGTCTTCGCGGGGCTGGCGAACTACGTCCTGCCGCTGATGATCGGCGCGCCGGACATGGCCTTCCCGCGGCTGAACGCGCTGTCGTTCTGGCTGCTGCCGTGTGCGGGCGTGATGATGATCGCGTCGTTCTTCGCGCCGGGCGGGTCGTTCGCGTCGGGCTGGACGGCCTATGCCCCGCTGTCGACGACAGCGCCACTGGGACAGATGTTCTTCACCATCGCGGTCCAGTTCGCGGGGGCGTCGTCGATCGCGACAGCGCTCAACTTCCTGGTGACGATCATCACCATGCGCGCCCCGGGCATGTCGTTCTTCCGGATGCCGCTGCTGGCGTGGGCGAACTTCTCGACCTCGCTGCTGGTCGTCATCGCCACCCCGTTCATCGCCGCGTCGCAGTTCTTCGTCCTGCTGGACTACGGCCTGGGCTTCCACTTCTTCGACGCCGACAAGGGTGGAGACGTGCTGATGTACCAGCACGTCTTCTGGTTCTACAGCCACCCGGCCGTCTACATCATGATGTTGCCCGGGTTCGGCATCGTCAGCGAGGTGCTGGCGGTCAAGTCGCGCAAACCGATCTTCGGCTACCGCATGATGGCCTTCTCGCTGCTGGCGATCGTCGTGCTGGGCTTCACGGTCTGGGCCCACCACATGTTCGTCTCGGGCATGCAGTCGTGGATCCGGATCCCGATGATGGTCACCACGGCGATCATCGCGGTGCCGACCGGCATCAAGATCTTCTCGTGGCTCGCCACGCTGTGGCGCGGCGTGATCCGCCTGGACACGCCGATGCTCTTCGCGCTCGGCTTCCTGACGATGTTCACCTGCGGCGGCATCTCGGGCGTGATGCTCGCGATGATCCCGCTCGACATCCACGTCAGCGACACGTACTTCATCGTCGCCCACATCCACTACGTGCTCTTCGGCGGATCGCTGTTCACGATCTTCGCCGGCGTCTACTACTGGTTCCCGAAGATGACGGGCCGGATGTACGACGAGCGCCTCGGCCGGCTGCACTTCTGGACGACGTTCATCTTCTTCAACGCGACCTTCGCGCCGATGCACATCATCGGCGTCAACGGCATGCCGCGCCGGGTCGCCGACTACGCCGACGAGTTCGCGACCTGGAACCTGGTCATCTCGCTGGCCTCGTTCGGGCTGGGCATCAGCTCGCTGATCTTCGCCTACAACATGATCGCCTCGTGGCGCGGCGGCGCGCGCGCCACCGCCAACCCGTGGCGGGCGATGACGCTGGAGTGGCAGGTGTCTTCCCCGCCGCCGGTGTTCAACTTCGACCAGATCCCGACGGTCGTCGGCGGGCCGTACGAGTACGGCACGCCGGGCGCGGTCCACGGGATCTTCGGCCCGGCCGCACCGGCCGAGGCAAAGGCCACCCCGGCGGGCACGCACGCCCAGCCGCCCACCGAGTGATGAAGGGGAGCACCACATGAGCACCATCCTGGTCGTGGCCAACGAGACGCTCGCGGGCGCTCAGCTTCTAGAGACCGTCAAGGAGCGGGCGAGCGCCGGCGGCGAAGGCACCCGCGTCATCGTCTGCGTGCCGCGCAACAAGCCCAAGCACGGCAACATCATCTACGACGACTTCGTCTTCGACGCGGCGAAGGTGCGCATCGACCTGGCCCGCCGCTTCCTGCGCGACCAGGGCATCACCGCGATCGGCGACATCGGCGATCCGGATCCCTACACCGCCACGATGGACGCCGTCGCCGAGCACCACCCCGACGAGATCATCGTGTCGACCTTCCCGGCGACGGTCTCGGGCTGGCTGCGCCGCGACCTGATCGAGCGCATCGAGCAGGCCAGCGGCCTGCCGGTCACCCACGTCGTCCAGGACATCGACGCCGAGGGCATCCCCTTCCACGTCTCGCTGGTTGTGGCGGCCAAGACGGCCTCCGGCGACACGCTCCTGGACTCGCTGAAGGCCAAGGCCGGCGCGGACCCCCGTGGCTCGCTGTTCATCGTGATCGTCCCGCAGGAGGGCGGCGAGGGCCACCACGCGGCCAACGCGCGGGCGCGCATGGCCCAGGTCGTGGACCGCCTGATCTCCGAGGGGCTGATCGCCGCGGGCATGATCGGCGACCCGGATCCCTACACGGCCACGATGAACGCACTGCAGTTCTTCCGCGTCGACGACATCGTCATCTCCACCCTGCCGGCCACCCGCTCGGGCTGGCTGCGCGCCGACCTGATCGAGCGCGTCCGCAAGGTCACCAACAAGCCGGTCGAGCACGTCGAGACCACCGACCGCGCCGCCAGCGCCGCGTAAAGAGAGACTCCATGGAAGCCGCCTCGATCGCCCACGGCCACGACCACCACGGGCCGCCGCCGGCCAACCGCAGCTCGCGCGTCGAGCCCGCGCTGCTGGGGATGTTGTTGTTCATCATCTCCGAGATCATGGTCTTCGGGGCATTCTTCACGGCGTACTTCTTCATCCGCGTCGTGGCCGAGCCTGGCGGGTGGTTCCCGCTCGACGGCAAGGAGCTCCCGGTCGCGGTCGCGGGCGTCAATACGGCCATCCTGGTGTCCTCCTCGCTGACGCTGCATTGGGCGCAGACGTCGATCAAGAACGGCAACCGCTTCGGCCTGCAGGCTGGCATGACGGCGACGTTCCTGTTGGGCCTGACGTTCCTCTTCATCCAGATCAACGAGTACGTCCACATCGGCTTCGCGGCGCAGGACAACGCGCAGGCGACGGTCTTCTTCTCGCTGACGGGCCTGCACGGCGCCCACGTCACGATCGGCCTGGTCCTGCTGGGCATGGTCACGATCCGGGCTTTCCGCGGGCACTTCTCGCCCGAGCATCACCACGGCGTCGAGATCCCGGGGATCTACTGGCACTTCGTCGACGTCATGTGGATCGTCGTCTACACGACGGTCTACGTCTTGTGATGGGCGACGCCCCGCGCCCGCGCGACTGGAACGCGCTGCTGCTGCGGGTGCTGGAGCCGTTTCGGTCCGAGGCCGCGGCGTTCCGGGTGCTGCTGGGGACGATCGCGGTGTTCGGGGCGATCATCGCGCTCGTGCTGATCGCGCGAGCGCTGGGGGCGTAGGGGCGCGAGGTTCGCGGCGTTCGCTTGTCGTCCGCGGCGGTCCATCTCGACCTATGCACCGCATAGGTGCTTTGCTCACGATGGTTCGTGTCGAGCAAAGGG
>JBEVLC010000268.1:0-6168 GCA_040509415.1 Baekduia sp.
GGTTAGATGTCGTTCGTGAACTCGATCGCACATTGACCGTGCATATGGCGGTCTCGGTGCGATCGAGTTTCGATTCGGCCCCGAACTCGCCCGAACCCGGGCGTCCGCGGACGACGAGCAACGCCGCGAGCGACACGCCCGCTCGCTCTCCTCGGTGCCGACAGATCACGTTGCGCATCCCGACCCGCGCCGCGAGCTGAGCACCAGCCACGCCTGCGCCACGGTCCCTACGACGAAACGGCCGCCGGCCGGCGGCGGTACAACACGTACAACAACCCACACAGCAGCCCCGCCGCCCCCGCATACCCCACCTCGGCGCGCACCAGCTCGTCATCGACCACCGGCAGCACCATCCACACCACGAACGCCGCCGCCGCCCCGAGCCAGCACGCCGCGGCCTGATGCGCGCGACCGCGCGCCAGCGCCGCCTGGTTGAGCGTGCCGGCCGTCAGGTGCAGCCCCATGCCCACCGCGATCACGGCCAGGCCGACGCGCCCGTAGTCGGTGTCGGACGGAAACAGCACGTCCATGACGAACGGACCGATCGCCAGGAGCCCAAGCGCCACCGCGCCCGCGAACCCCGCGATCGCCAGGATCGTCGTCCGGATCGCCTTCGCGAACGCCTCGTGTCCCTCGGTCGCCTCCAGCCCCGCCAGATGCGGCAGCAGCGACGTCTGCACGGCCTGGAACAGCTGCAGTGGCGCCCGCGCGATCAGCAGCGCGCTGAAGACGACGCCCGCCTTCGTGGAGTCGGCCACCAACAGCACCGCGGCGTTCAGCAGCGTCTGCTCGGCGAGCTGGATCGCCGCGACCGAGCCGGCGAAGCCCGCGCTCTCGCGCATCGCACCACGGTCGCGCGGCGCCGCGTCGGCCCCCACCGCGGCCGCCTCGTGGCGCCGCAGCGCCCACGGAATCACCATCAGCGACGCCAGCGGCGCCGCCACGATCCCCAACGCCACCGCGGTCTCGCCCGATGCAATCCCTACCGCCACCGCGACCGGGAAGCAGAACCGCGACAGCGACTCGAACAGCACCAGCCCGCCATACAGCCCGAACCACTGATGGCCGGCCAGATAGCCCCGCGCGAAGTACGACGCCGCGTAGGCCACCGTCGCGGCGATCAAGATCCAGTACAACGCCGACTCGCCGTCGAACAGCCCGTCCTCGATCGGCCCGTGCAGCGCGAAGGCGACCACCAGGAACGCCGCCGCGAACGACGCCTGGATCGTCGCCGGCACCCGCAGCGGGTGTCCGCCTTCGAGACCGCGCGCGCGGCGGTCGGCGATCGTCCGCGACAGCAGCTGCTCGACCGGTCGGTAGATCACCGACATCGTCACGAACAGCACCGACCACAGCAGCGACACCCGCCCGTAGGCGTCGTCATCCAAAACATGGCTGGCGACCGAGAAGTAGGCGAACGTGAAGAGCCCGGTCGCCGCGATCCCGATGCTCAGCAGGCGCGCGCCGGACCCGTAGGACCGCTCGCCGCCCGTTGCGCCGGCGTCGCCCTCGGCGGACGCCGGCACGTCCTGCGCGCTAGCTCCCAACGCGGACGAGGAGCATCGTCCACGGGAACGGCGAGCGCGCCTCGACGACGGTTCCGTGCCGTCCCAGCAGCGAGATGAAGCTGCGCTTGGACCAGTGGTTCAGGTGACCGGGCGTGTTGCCCAGGTCCTTCCAATAGGCGCCACGGGCCATGTTCAGCCCGCGCCACAGCGGCTCACGCGGGACCGAGACCAGCAGCCACTTCGACGCGCAGCGCGCCATCTCGGAGACGGTGTGCTCGGGGTCCGGGACGTGCTCGAGCACCTCGATCGCCGTGGCGACCTCAAACTCGTCGTTGGCGAACGGCAGGTTCTCGGCCTTCATGACCACGTACTGCAGGCACGGGTGCTGGCGGCCCTTCCAGGCCTCGTGCAACTGCGGGTCGTCGAGGTCGAGCCCGACGATCCGCTCCATGCCCGGCGTCTGCGCCCACTGGTGGGTGAGCACGCCCTCGCCACAGCCGACGTCGAGCAGCGTCGTGGGCGCCGCCTTGGTGTACAGCTCCTCCAGCGTGCCCTCGAAGCGCGCCATCAGCCGCTTGACGACGGGGTTGGTCGAGCCGTACTTGTCGTACGTGTTGCCGGTGACGGTGCCTTCGTCGTCGACGGTGACGGTGGGGGGCGTCATAGCTTGAGAGCCTCTCGTTCCTCGGTGCGGCCGGCCTGCGCGCCGGTCGTGGCGGGCTGGCCCGTCTCGGCCGCGCCGGGCTCGTAATGGGACGGCGGGACCTTGAGCTGCAGCTCGATGCGGCGCACGCGCTCGAAGATCCGCTGGGACATGATGCGCTGGCTATAGAGCAGGTCGCCGATGATGCCGAGCGTCCCGACCACGACCGCGGCGTTGAAGAGCACCGCGCCGAAGATCAGCGACTGGACGTGGCCTGCTCCCTCGCCGTCGATGTAGGCGACGACGAACCGCACGAACGGGATGAGCGCGAGGACGAAGAGGAAGGTCGCCATGTAGGAGAAGACCTTCAGCGGCTCGTACTGCGTGTAGATGCGCGCGATCGCCACGGCATTGCGCCGGACGTAGGAGCTCATCGACGGGAAGAGCCGCGACTCGCGCGTCTTCGGGTTGGTCCCGATCGCGACGTGATCGGTGGCGACCAGCAGCTTGCCCGCCTGGATGATCGTCTCGAGGGTGTAGGTGTACTTCGAGACGACCGCCATCTGGATCGCGGCCTCGCGGTTGTAGGCGCGAAAGCCCGAGGTCGTGTCGGGCACGTCGGTGTCCGAGGCCTGGCGCACGACCCACGAGCCGGCCTTCTGCAGTCGCTTCTTGAGCGGCGAGAAGTGCTCGATCGAGTCGGTCTCGCGGTCCCCGACGACCATGTCGGCGCTGCCGGCGAGGATCGGCGCGACCAGCTTGGGGATGTCGTGGCCGCTGTACTGGTTGTCGGCGTCGGTGTTGACCACGACGTCGGCGCCCAGCTTCAGGGAGGCGTCGAGGCCCGCCTGGAACGCGGCGGCGAGGCCCTTGTTGTTCGTGAGCTTGACGATGTGGTGCACGCCGTTGGCGCGTGCGACCTCGATCGTGCGGTCAGTCGAGCCGTCGTCGATGACCAGCACTTCGATCACGTCGAAGCCCGGGATCTCACGGGGGAGGTCTGCCAGCGTCGCTGGCAGCGTCTCCTCCTCGTTGAGGCAGGGGATCTGGATGATGAGCTTCATGAGAAGTGGGGTGGGGACGGCGCGCGAAGGGAGGGATGCGTGCCGTACACTCGCGGGCCCAGTATCTCAGAGGTTCGGGACGTTCGTCGTCGCACGCAACACCTCCTAACCCGGGCCACTGGAACCTCGACCTGTATGGAGAGCGCGACGCTCACCTCGCCGCGCGGGAAGCCCGGCCTGCTCGCGCGGCTGCGCGCCGTGCCGGAACGCGTGTGGGCGCGTTCGGGCTTCGCGCTGCTCTGTGTCGGGGCGGCCATCGGGTTCGTGGTGTACCCGACCTATCCCAACTACGACTCGGCCTACTCGCTGATCTGGGGACGGGAGCTGCTCGACGGTGCGCTGCCGTCCTTCGATGCCTACCGCACACCCACCGAGCATCCGCTGGCCGTGGCGTTCGGCGCGGTGCTCGCCCCGCTGGGCGACGCGGCGCCGCGGATCTGGCTGGGGGTCACGGTCTTGGCCTTCTGCCTCCTGGTCGCCGGCGTCTACCGCCTCGGCCGGGCGGCCTTCACGCCGTGGGTGGGCGCGATCGCCGCGCTCCTGGTCCTCAGTCGTCTCGATTACGCGTTCCTCGCCGCGCGCGGCTACATCGATATCCCGTACCTGGCGATGGTCGCCTGGGCCGCCGCGCTGGAGACCGAGAAGCCACGCCGTGGCGGCGCGGTCTGGGTCCTCCTCACCCTCGCCGGCCTCCTGCGCCCCGAGGCCTGGATCCTGCTCGGCGTCTACTGGCTGTGGTGCAGACCGAGCGTGAAGACCACGCTGATCGCCGCGATCGCACCGGTGCTCTGGGCCCTGACCGACCTGCTCGCCACGGGCGACCCGCTGTTCTCGCTGCGCCACACCTCCTCGCTGGCCAACGACCTGCAGCGCACCAAGCCCGCCGCTGAGGCGCCGGGCTTCGCGCTGCACTCGCTGACCGGCACGCTGAAGTGGCCGGTCCTGCTCGGCGCGCTGCTCGGGCTCGGCCTCGCGCTCGCCTTCGCCCGGCGCCGCGCGGCCATCCTGCTCGCGCTGACCGCCTCGGGCCTGGTCACCTTCGGCGCGATCGCCGCCGCCGGCCTCTCGGTCATCGACCGCTACCTAGCCGTCACCGCGCTCGGGCTGCTGGTCTTCGCCGGCTTCGCGATCGCGGGCTTCACCGTGCTGCCGGAGCGCCACCGCGCGCGTCGCCCCTGGATCGCCACCGCGCTCGCCGTCGCGGTGGGTGGCGCCGCGTTCACGGCCACGCATCTTCATCCTGGGTACATCGACCGCGAGCTGACCACCCGCCGCGAGCTGCGCCAGGAGCTGGCGCGTCTCGTCGCGACGCCGGCCTTCACGCTGGCCAACCGCTGCGGCCCCGTCACCGTCCCCAACCACAAGCTGATCCCCGACACGCGCTGGGTCCTGGACGCCGACGCTGACGAGGTCCTGGCCCGCAGCAGCCTGCCGTCCTTCGGCCAGCGCACGCGCGGCGTGCAGATCTTCGTCACCGGCCCGACGATGCTCACCAACCCGACCTACGGGCCATTCGTCCCCGGCTCCCGCGACGATGCACGGATCCAGGTGCCCGGCCCAGGACTCCGCCTCATCGACCGCAGTGCCCATTTCCTCGCATATGCCAGCTGCTGAGACCGCGGTGCAGAGCGGCCATGACCGCCTGCTCAAGCGCATCGTCGGGCTGCCGTGGCCCGCGCTGGCGCTGCTGGCGCTCGCCGTCGCCACCTTCGTCGGCTTCCTCGTCTACCCGACCTATCCCAACTACGACAGCTACTACTCGCTGCTCTGGGGCCGGGAGATCCTCCACGGCCAGCTCCCGAGCTTCGACGAGTACCGCTCGCCGACCGAGCACCCGCTGGCCGTCGCCTTCGGCGCGGTGCTGTCGCTGCTGGGACGCCATGGCGATCGCGTCATGGTCTTCTTCACCGAGGCGTCGTTCGTCGTGCTCTGCGCCGGGATCTACCGGCTGGGGCGGCTGGCCTTCACGCCGCTGGTCGGCCTCGCCGCCGCCGGCATCCTGTGCACGCGCTTCGACTTCCCGTTCCTTGCCGCGCGCGCCTACATCGACATCCCGTACCTGGCGTTCGTCATCTGGGCGGCGGCCTTCGAGCTGGCGCGCCCGCGCCGCGGCGGGATCGTCTGGGTGCTGCTGGCCTGCGCCGGCCTGCTGCGCCCCGAGGCCTGGCTGATCATCGGGCTGTACTTCCTTTGGATGTGCTCCGGGGAGCTCGGTCCCGGTCATGACACCCGCGAGCGCCTCCTTCGCTGGGCGCGTTATGCCGCCTACGCGGCGGTTGGACCCGTCGTCTGGGTGCTCACCGACTTCGTCGTCACCGGCCATCCGCTCTTCTCGCTGCAACACACCAGCGGGCTGGCCGAGGAGCTCGGGCGCACGCAGGGGCTCTCCGAGGTCCCGGAGTCGACCAAGAAGTTCTTCCTCAACCTGGCCAAGGCGCCGGTCCTCTACGCGGGCATCGCGGGCTTCCTCGCCGCGGTCTGGCTGGCGCCGCGACGGGCGCTCATGCCCGCGGCCCTGTGGCTGATCGGCACCGGCACGTTCGTGCTGGTCGGCGTCGCCGGGCTTTCGGTCATCGATCGCTACCTGCTGGTCCCGACGCTGATGGTGATGGTCTTCGCCGCCGTCGCGCTGGCCGGCTGGACGATGCTGCGCGAGGGCCTGCTGATCCGCAAGCTCTGGGCCGTCGCGGCCGCGGCGCTCGTGATCTACGGCGTCGTGTTCACCGTGACGCGGGTGAGCTTCCACAACTTCGACGGCGAGCTGAAGCTGCGCGGCAGCTCGCATCGCTCGCTGGTGGACCTGCTCGACCAGCCCGCCGTGCGCGCCGCGCGCCGCTGCGGGCCGGTCTCGACGCCCAACCACAAGCTCGTCCCCGACGCCCGCTGGATCCTCGGCGCCTCGTCGAGCGAGGTCGTCCCGCGTGCTGATGACACCGAGGCGCGGCGGATCCAG